>JAOPVF010000486.1 GCA_025963195.1 Mycobacterium sp.
CGTGCTGATCGAGCAGCTCCTCGGGCCCGCGCTCATGGCTGTAGAGATCGTCGGACCACACCACGAGGTCGGCCAGCATGCCGGCCGCGATCTTCCCGCGGTCGTGGTCGGCGTGCCAGGCACGGGCTCCGTGCGCGGTGTAGGCCTCCAGCGCGCAATCCAGGCCAACGCGTTCGTCGGGGGTCCATGGCGCCGAACCGTCCAAACCCGCGCGCGTCGCCGCCGAGTAGATGCCGACCAGCGGGTCCATCTCGCCGACCTGCCAGTCGCTCGAGAATGCCACTGTCGCACCGGAATCCAACAGGCTGCGGAATCGCCAGGCACGGCTCCACCGCTGCTCGCCGACGTTGTCCATCCAGGTCCCTGCCACCAGATCCGGCGAGCAATGCCGTGGCTGCATCGCAGCGGTCACTCCGAGCGCGCGGAATCGCGGTAGATCGTCGGGGTGCAGGCACTCGACGTGCACGATGCCGTGCCGCCGGTCCGCCGTCCGGTTGGTGCGGGCCGCTTGTTCGATCGCATCAAGCGTAAGCCGGATTCCCGCATCACCCGTGGCGTGGGTGTGCGTCTGGAAACCCATCCTGTCGAGTTCGCCCATTACGTCGACCAATTCACGTCCCGGATAACTGGGCCGCCCGCGGACACCGGGCCGGTTGGCGTAGTCGTCGAGCATCAGTGCGGTGTGCGGCTCGATGACGTCGTCGGCGTACAGCTTGACCGGGCCGAGCTGCAGCATCGGATGGGCTGCCGCGTTTTCATTGGCACCGTCGACGGCATCCCGGAGGCGCCGTCGGAACGCACCGTCGGCACCGACGGGGTGGAAGAGCGCGGCGATCACCCGCGAGGTCAGGACACCCTCGGCGAGGGCACGCTCGAAGAGCGGCAGTTCGGCCAACGGCACCTGAGGTTCCACGACGGTGGTGACGCCGAGAGCGGTCGCCATCTGCATGCTCGACTGCAACTTGCGGTAGCGCCGCTCCGGTGAGTACATCGGGATGTCTCGCTGCAAGGCGGCCAGTCCCGCCTCGGTCATGGCGCTCGTGTAGTAGTCGGTCACCCAACCCGTCGGCTCGCCCGTCACGGCGTCACGTTCCGGCCGACCCCACGGGATGTCGGTGCCGGCGGCGATGCCGAGCACTGCCAGAGCCGTCCGGTTGAGCCACACCGAATGCTGGTCGTAGGTGGTGACGAAGATGGGCCGCTCGGTCAGTCCGTCGAGGTCGGCGGCGTTGGGTCGGCGGCCCTCGACGATCGAGTAGACCGCGTTCTCGGCGCAGATCCAGTCCAGGTCCGGTCGACGCGTGGCGAATTCGGCGATGCGCCTTCGGACTTCAGCGAGACCATGGGCGCCTTCGAGCGATACCGCGTCCTCGTCGAACCCCAACAACAGATGGTTGTGACTGTCGATGACGCCGGGCGTGATCAGCCGGCCGGCGGCGTCGATGCGGCGGCCGGCGGCGGGGGCGTCCGCCGCGGTCCCGACGTAGGTGATCCGTCCGTCGGTGACGCCGACGGCCTCGGCCCATGGCGCGGCGGCGTCGAACGTGCGCACCCTCGCACCGGTGATCAGCAGGTCGGTGGTCATGCGTGCTCCTCGTCCGACACCTCGAGCAGCAGCAGATGGGTACCGGCGCGGGAGCGCAGGTAGCAGAAGTAGTAGCCGAACCCCGTCGCGACGATGCCGACCGCGATGCCAAGACTCAGCCATTGATTCGGGTCGAGCAGTCCCATCACGAAGATCGTGGCGATGGCGACCAGTGCGACGACGGGCGGCAACGGCCACAGCGGCATCAGGTATCCCGCCCGACCGGACTTGCGCCGCATGACGATCGCCGACAACGCGATGAACCCATAGCTGAACGCCAGTGTCGAACCGGTCGCGTTGAGGAGCACGTCGATCGGGACCAGGCAGCCGGCTACGGCTAGCACGCCCATCACCAGAGTGGCCACCCACGGCATCTTCGCGGTGGCCGACACCTTGGTCAGCGGTGCGGCGATGGCCGCAGGCATCGCCTGATCGCGGGCCGCGGCGAACAACAACCGTCCGGATTGCAGTGCGATGGCGATGATCGCGTTGACGATCGCCAGGGCAATCGAGACGAGGACGAAGACGGTGACGGCATGCCCGGCGCGCTCGTCGAGGAACGCCTCGACGGGGAGGTCCGCGCTGAAGAGGCCGGTGAGCGAATTGGTGCCGAGCAGGATGGCGGCGAGCGGGATCAGCTCGGCCAGGATCGTCACGACGGCGCTCCACAGCACAGCGCGGGCGATGGTGCGTCGCGCATTCTTGGTTTCCTCGGCGAAGTACACGGCGCCGCCATATCCGTTGAACGAGAAGATGCCCTGGGTCACGGCGATCACCAGTCCGGCGATGCCAAGCGGCGCCAGCCCGCCCGTCGCCGCGTCGATGGCCTGCGGGCTGAGCAAGTCGGTGAGCGGCCGTTCCACGTGCACCACGCCGAGCACCGTGAGCAGTGCCAGCGCTGCCATCTCGATGAAGAGGAACGCCCCCGTCACCCAGGCGTTGGTCCGGATGTTCAGGCAGGCGGTTCCCGTCGCGAGCACCGTCACCGCCACCGCGGTCCAGACCGGATCGAGTTCGCCGATCGCGACGCCGAGGTAGTCGGCGACGCCGAGTGCGAATACGGCGACGATGAGCGGCAGGGTGACCAGCCCGACGAAGAAGATCGCGACGCCTGCTGCGGGGCCGAGGGTTCGGCTGACCAGCGAGTAGTCACCACCGGCGACGGGATGGCGCGATGCCAGCTCGGCATAGCAATAGGCGATCAGCAGGCTGATCACCCCGGCGATCGCGAAGCCCCAGAAGACGCCGGTGCCGTACGCCGCCAGCGCAGCGCCGCCGAGCACGAAGACGCTCGACGCAGGCGAGATCCCGGACAGCGTGATCAGGACGTTGCCGCCGACGCCGAGCGACCGCGACAGGGTCCCTGCGTACATGCCCGGTGCGGCGTCGGATTCGAGTGCGGCCTCGGGTGGCTGCGTGCTCGGCTGGGTCATCACGGTCTCGATTTCGTCGGGGGCAGAGGCCCGCGTCATTCTTTGACGTTAGTGTCGAAGAATGACGAGAAGGCTTGCATGTGACGTCGATTACTGTCAACCCCATGGCCCGACCCCGTAACCAGGGCGCCCGCCGGCGGGCCCTCATCGAGGCGACGTACACCGCGGGCCAAAGGCGCGGATTGCGTTCGTTGTCCCTGACCGACGTCGCCGAACAGGCCGGCCTGAGCCGCGGCACCGTGTTGTACTACTACGGCGATCTGGACGGACTGCTCGTCGAAGCACACGCAGCCGGCGTCGAGCGGTTCTGCGACGACCGCGACCGCCTCATCGCCGAGTCGGACGATCCCCGCGCCCAACTCGGCACGGCCATCCGCGCCGGCCTCCCGAGCGGCCCGGAGGACGCGCTCATGCGCTTGCTCTACGAATTCGACTTCCTCGCAGGCAATTCCGTGCTGCACGACGAGCTGGTGCAGAAGATGTACCTGCGGCAGCTGGATACCTACCGCGGGATCTTCGCCGCGGGCCGTCGATCGGGCACGTTCACCCCCGCGCTCGACGACGACCAACTCGCCATGACGTTCGTGGCCTTGGAAGACGCCTACGGGCTTCACATCGTCGGCGGAAACGCACTGATGACGGTCGAAACGGCCACCGCTGCAATGCACGCAGTGGCGGGCGAGCTTGGCTGTCCCGCAACTACTTCCGGTTAGAGGGTCGTGATGCGCCGCCGGAACTCGTCGAGTTCGAGGGCAGCCTTCTGTGTCCGGTGACGTTGGGCAGTGAGGATGACCCGTCGTGGTGGGCGCGGGCCAGGTACGCCGCGGTGAGGTCGTAGAAGTCTTCGAGAAGCGCTAACCGACGGCCAGGTGCTCGACGAAGGCGTCACGGCAGGCAACGATCGAAGGGCGGCGTTCGGCGCCCTTCCGGCAGACCATCGAGATGTCGCGCTGCTGTTGAGTGCCCAGAAGCGTTGTCGGCGCAAGCCGAAGGTCTGCGTCTCGAACCAGCAGATCGGGAAGGAACGCCGCAGCCAAACCTGCCTGCACCATCCGCAAGTGGAACAACAGGTCTGGGGATTCGTATGCGACATCGGGTTCGAATCCGTGCCGCATGCACAGCCCCCGAGCCCAGGCGTGGGATTCCGTCCCCGCGGGCTCGAGCACCCAACGAACGCGGCGCAGCGCGTCGAGATCGGTGACGTCGACATCGGCAGGCAAGTAGGCGCGGATCGGGTCCCGGCTCAACAAGTCGGCGTGCAGGTCCCTTGGCTCTGAATCCGACGTGCCGGGATACGTGTCTGCCACCAACACGTCGATTCGGCGCGAAGACAACAGCAACAGACCGGTTTCGGGCTCGACCTGTCGGTACCGGACGTCCAACTCCGGATGCCGTAGCTGCAGGGCGCCGAGCACGCGCGGGACGATCAGCCGGCTGATCGTCGTGAAACCGGCCAGGCGCAGCGTGCCGCGCACCGTCGTGTCGCTCGCGGCCAGATCACTCTCGGCCCGTTCCAGAATGGCCAGGATGTGATCGGCGTGACGCGCCAGATCCTCCGCTGCCGGCGTGAGGCGAACTCCCCGTCCCACCTTCTCCAGTAGCGGAACGCCCGCCTCCTTCTCGAGCACACTCAGCTGTTGAGAGACGGCCGAGTGAGAGTAGGCAAGGGCAACTGCCGCGGCGGTGATGCTGCCGCGCATCTGAACTTCACGCAGCAACGTCAACCGATGAACGTCCAACATGTAATCGATTCTTACATGTCACTGTCGAGAAACATCGCTTTTATTCACGCTTTGCCCGCCGTAGCGTCCTTCGGAGAGATCGACGAACCCACGGAGGGACACCATGACCAACGGTCGACTCCCCCTCGCTCGGCGCGCATCAGACCTGGTCGGATCGATCATCGACTCCTCCACCTCACTGCTCGCCCGCCAGACCCACGACATCGTCCGCTTCGCCATGGGCGCCCCCAGCGACGACCTCATCCCGGTCGACCTGCTCGACAAGTACTCGGGGCGCACCGTGCCCGGGAAGTACGCCTACGGTTCCAGTGAAGGCGAACCCGCCCTCGTGGAGCAGATCGTGAAGCTCCAAGCCGAGCACGGCATCACCACCGCAGAAGAACGGATCACCGTCACCACTGGCGGCATGCAGGGCTTGGACTTGGCCTGCAAACTCTTCGTCGATCCCGGCGATCTCGTCATCGTCGAGGGTCCGACCTACACCAACGGCAATGCGACCGCGTTGTCCTACGGCGCCGACCTGCTCGAAGCCCCGCTCGACGAGGACGGGCTCGTCGTGGACGCACTACCCGACCTCGTCGCAGCCGCCGGCCGCCCACCCAAGGCGATCTACACGATCCCCAACTTCCAAAACCCTTCCGGCGTAACGCAATCGCAGCAGCGACGCGAACGGCTTCTCGAGCTAGCCGCCCGCTGGGGATCGGTCATCATCGACGACGACCCCTACGGCTTGCTGCGCTTCGACCACAGCGCCGTCCCCACCTTCAGCCAGATCGATCCCGGCAATCCCCTGGTCTTCTCGGTGCGAACCTTCTCCAAGATCCTCGCCCCGGGTTTGCGGATCGGCTGGGTCGACAGCGACCCCGAATTGCAGTCATTGCTCATCAACGCCAAGCAGGCCATGGACACCTGTACCAGCGTTCCGACGCAGCAGACCGTCACCGACTTCCTCGCCAATGGACATCTGCAGCCGCACCTCGACCGCGTCATCGACCTGTACCGCGAACGCCGGGATGCGATGCACGGCGCGCTGCGTCGCCACTTCGGCGACGCCGTTACGGCCACCAACCCCGGCGGCGGGTTCTTTCTCTGGGTGACCTTCGCCGATCCAGACGTGGACACCCAAACGCTCTTCGAGACCGCGCTCGCCGAGGGCGTCGCCTACATACCCGGCTCGGCGTTCTCGGTGAACGACAACTTCCACGACGCACTGCGGCTGTGCTTCGCCACCTCGACACCCGAACGCATCGACGAGGGCGTCGCTCGTCTCAAGCGCGCCGTCGACGGGATCGCTCGATGAGCCGCAGGACCGCCATCGTCACCGGGTCCACGTCCGGCATCGGTCACGAGATCGCCCGCCGCCTACACGCAGACGGCCTCAACGTGATCATCACGGGCCGCGACGAACGGCGCGGACGGCAAGTTCGCGCGGAACTGGGGGACAACGCCTCCTTCATCGCGCTCGACCTCACCGCCGAGGGGGCGCCGGCAGCGTTGGCCGCCGCGGCCATCGACGCGTACGGCCAACTGGACGTGGTGGTCAACAACGCCGCCCAAGACCACACCGGCGACCTTCTCGACGTGCCCATCCACGAGATCCGCCACGCATTCGAGGTCAACGCCGTCGCCACCATCGCGGTGCTGCAGGAAACGGCCAAGCGCATGGACAAGGGCGGTGCCACCATCAACGTCAGTTCCCGGCTCGCGACCGTCGGTGTGCCCACCATGAGCATCTACAGCGCCACGAAGGGTGCGATCAATGCGCTCACCATCGCCGCCGCGGTCGAACTGGCCGATCGCAACATCCGCGTCAACGCGGTCGCGCCCGGGATGACCCACACACCTCTCTACGATGCATGGGTCAACGACCAAGCCGATCCCGAACGGGCCGAACTCGGTGTCCTCGAGGGCATCCGCTGCAGCGGCTGGCCGTCCCCGAGGACGTGGCCGCAGCGGTCAGTTTCCTCGCCTCCGAACAGGCCGCCTACATCACCGGCGCCTGCATCCCGATTGACGGCGGCTACACCGCCCGCTGATCCACCGACCCACGACGAAAGGCCTCACCCATGTCGGCGAACACCACGATCCTCGACGGGCCCGCGCTGTGGTCCGCGCAGGCCCACATCCCTTCGGTCCTCGGCCGGCAGCTCGTCGTCGAGCGCGGCGAGGGCTGCTACATCCAGACCACCGACGGCCGGCGCCTCTTCGACGGCACTGCCGGGCTGTGGCACGCCAACATCGGCCACGGCCATCCGGCGCTCGCTGCGGCCGCCCACGCCCAGATGCTGAAACTCGAGACCTACCACGTCTTCGGCAGATTCGTGAACGACCAGGCCCTGGCGCTGGCGTCACGACTGGCCGACCTGTCCCCCATCGCCGACGCCAAGGTGATCCTCAACTCCGGCGGCTCGGACGCCATCGACGTCGCGTGCAAACTCGCCCGACGCCACTGGCAGCGCGCCGGACGCACCAGCAAGACCATCATCCTCAGCCGCGAGCACGCCTATCACGGCCTGCACGCCTACGGAACGAGCATCGCCGGCCTCGACTTCAACCGCGAGGGCTACGGCACCGAATCCCTGGTACCGGGCACCCGCCGCGTCCCCGTGCACGACATCGACGCACTCAAGAGCACCATCGCCGACCTGGGCGCCGAGAACATCGCCGCCATCGTCACCGAACCCATCCAGGGCACCGGCGGCGTAAATCCGCCTGCCCCTGGCTATCTCGAGACGCTGCAGCAGCTGTGCCGCGAGAACGACATCCTGGTGGTCCTGGACGAAGTGATCACCGGCTTCGGGCGCACGGGCGCCATGTTCGCCGCCGAGCGATTCGGCCTGCAGCCCGACCTGATCACCTTCGCCAAGGGCGTCACATCCGGGTATGCACCGCTGGGCGGGGTGTTGGTGTCACCGGTGATCTGGCAGCCGTTCTACGTCGACGACGCGGCCACCCCGATCTTCCGGCACGGCGCCACCTATGCCGGCCACGCCACCGCCTGCGCGGTTGCCATGGCCAACCTCGACGTGCTGGAGAACGACAACCTGGTGCCGCGCGTGGCCGAACTCGAGGGGCTCCTGCGTGGCGAGCTCGAACAGCTTGCCGCACAACGCCCCAGCGTCGCCGACGTCCGGGTGGCGGGGTTCTTGGGCGGCGTCACCCTGCGCGACGACATCCCCGCCGAACGCGTCGCCGACGAACTCATCGACGCGGGCTTCGTCTCACGCCCACTCCGCGGCAACACCCTGCAACTCAGTCCGCCATTCGTCACCACCGACGACGAGCTGGCCCAGTTCGTCGCAGCCATCTCCCACGTCCTGTCCGAAGAGGAAACCAAGTGAGCACCGAACTGGCCACCGGCCTTCTCGAAGCCAACCCGCAACGCGCCGCGGCCGCCGATGCCATCGTCGCGGCGTTGCCATTGCCCAGCGGCGTGCGCAGCGTCGACGTCCACAACCCCGCCACCGGTGAGGTCCTCGTCGCGGTCCCCGACGCCGACGCCGAGGAGGCTCTGGGCGCGGTCGCGGCCGCCGACGTCGCTGGCCGAGAGTGGGCGGCGCGCACCCCGCGCCAGCGCGCCGACGTGCTGCGTTGCTGGTATGACCTCATCGTCGAGCACACCGAGGACATCGCCCTGCTCATCACACGGGAGATGGGCAAACCGCTGGCCGAGGCCCGAGCCGAGGTCGGCTACGGCGGTGACTTCGTGCGGTGGTACTCCGAGGAAGCCGTCCGGCCGGCGGGCAACATGCGCGACGTGCCCACCGGCGGCGGCACCCTGCTCACCCGCCGCGCACCGATCGGGTTGTCGGTCCTCATCACGCCGTGGAACTTCCCGTTCGCCATGGCCACGCGCAAGATCGCGCCAGCGCTGGCCGCCGGGTGCCCGACAGTGATCAAGCCCGCCACCCTGACGCCGCTCACCACCTTCTACGTGGTCGGTCTCGCCCGGCAGGCCGGCGTCCCCGACGATGTGGTGCAGATCGTCACCACGACGAACGCGTCGGTGTTCAGCCAAGCCGTCCTCACCGACGCACGCGTTCGGAAGGTGTCGTTCACCGGCTCCACCGGTGTCGGCAGGCTTTTGCTGGGTCTTGCCGCCCAGAACGTGCTGCGCTCGTCGATGGAACTCGGCGGCGATGCCCCGCTGATCGTCTTCGACGACGCGGACCTCGAGCGCGCCGTCGCCGGCGCCTACTCAGCCAAGATGCGCAACGGTGGACAGTCCTGCATCGCCGCCAACCGCATCTACGTTCAAGATGGCATCGCGGACGCCTTCGTCGAAGGACTCGTCGAGAAGCTGGCCGCCGCGCGCGTCGGCGACGGACTTGCCGACGACGTCGCGCTGGGCCCGCTGATCGACGACCGGGCCGTGGCCACCATGCAGAGACTCGTCGACGACGCGGTGGGCCACGGGACGACCCTATCTACGGGCGGTCACGCCATTGCCGGTCGCGGTCACTTCTTCGAGGCGACCGTGCTCGACCACGTTCCCGCCGCCGCGGAGATCGCTCGCACCGAGATCTTCGGGCCCATCGCCGCCATCCAAAGATTTCGCACCGAAGCCGAAGTGGTGCACCGCGCCAACGCAACCGACTACGGATTGGCAGGCTACGTGTTCACCGAGAACCTCGACCGGGCGCTCAACGTCGCCGATTCACTCCAAACCGGTCTGGTGGGGATCAACCAGGGTGTCCCCTCCAATGCTGCCGCACCGTTCGGCGGGATGAAGCAGTCCGGCCTTGGCCGTGAGGGCAGCGCCGAGGGGCTCGACGAGTACCAGGAGATCCGCTTCTACAACATCGCCCGACGCGGCACCGACTAGGAACCGACGCCGGAACGGTGCCATCCACGCGTTAGTGTGCTTCGTCGGCCTCAGCGAACAGGCCGGTGGAAGAGTTGAGCAATCTCATGACCGCAGCAACAGAACCGTCGGCACTCGAAGCGCGAGTCGGCCATCACTACCAGATGGACGGCACCTATCTGGTCGGACGCGAGAAGCTACGTGAGTACGCCCGTGCGGTGCAGGACTACCACCCCGCGCACTGGGACGTCGCCGCCGCCGCGGAGCTGGGCTATTCGGACCTGGTGGCGCCGCTGACGTTCACGTCGACGCCAGGCATGACCTGCAATCGCCACATGTTCGAGCAGGTGGTCGTCGGCTACGACACCTACATGCAGACCGAGGAAGTCTTCGAGCAACACCGCCCGATCGTGGCCGGCGACGAACTGCACGTCGACGTCGAGCTGACGTCGGTGCGCAGAATCGCGGGCAGAGACCTGATCACCGTGACCAACACCTTCACCGACACGGCCGGCGAGGTGGTGCACACGCTGCACACCACCGTCGTCGGCCTCACTGCCGAGGATCTCGATCCGGCGATCAAGACGGCCGTGCAGAACACGACGATGCACGACATGGACATCTTCGGAGTCGGCGAAGAGGAGTACCACAAGACGGTGCGCCCGGCGGGCGAGATTCTGATCTCCGAGGGAGGCACCACCCGCAACCCGGGAACGCCGTCCTTCGATGACGTGAAGGTCGGTGACGAGCTACCGGCTCGCCACACGCGACTGTCCCGCGGGGATCTGGTCAACTATTCGGGCGTGGCCGGCGACGGCAACCCGATCCACTGGGACGAGGGCATCGCCAAGCTGGCCGGGCTGCCCGACGTGATCGCCCACGGGATGCTCACGATGGGGTTGGGCGCCGGATTCGCCTCCGCCTGGTCGGGTGACCCGGGTGCGGTCACCCGCTACGCGGTGCGGCTTTCTGCACCCGCGATCGTCTCGGCCAATGAGGGCGCGGACATCGAATTCGGCGGCCGGATCAAGTCG
>JAOPVF010000497.1 GCA_025963195.1 Mycobacterium sp.
TTCTGGAGATCGACGACGAGGATCCGATCTTCGAGCACCTGGACTACGCGCCGTTCGCGCGTGAGTACGACCTGCCCCACGCCGCTGGTCAGTAGATCGGATTTCTAGGGCGACACCGGCACTGGTAGCCTGTGCTACCGGTACAAGGGGCTATAGCGCAGTTGGTAGCGCGTCTCGTTCGCATCGAGAAGGTCGGGAGTTCGATTCTCCCTAGCTCCACCACATTTCAGCAGGCCACGGCGTTGCAAGTGCATAGCCCAGTAGGCCGTCCGCACTAGATTCAGTGACAGCGTTCAAGCCACGTCGTCCAAGTCTTCATCGAACAGGCCGACCTAGCGCCTTTCTCCGGCAACAATCCCGCGCAGGTGCGTACAGTAATTGCGTATGAATGCAGATACAAGCGGATGCCGTCGCCGGCTGCCCGACGACCAGGTGGGCCTGGTGGTCGAGGTGTTTCGCATGTTGGCCGACTCCACCCGCGTACAGGTGCTGTGGGCGCTCGTGGACCGTGAGATGTCGGTCAACGAACTCGCCGAACACGTGGGCAAACCCGCCCCGTCGGTGTCGCAGCATCTGGCCAAACTACGGATAGCGCGACTCGTTCGGACCCGCCGTGAGGGCACCACGATCTTCTACAGCATGGAGAACGACCACGTCGCGCAACTGGTGACCGATGCCGTCTTCAACGCCGAGCACTCTGGCCCTGGGGTACCGGGTCACCACGCCAGTAGGGGTGAGCTGCGAGCACTGCACCCCGACACCAACGCGAACCTCGAACAACTTCAGAAGGAAAGCTGACCATGGCTCACGAGCCGACCATCGGCCACGAACACGGCGTCGGTCACAGTCACGATCGCGGTCACGGCCACGATGGCTGGGGAGGCAAGTTTGGTGCGGCCATCCGCGAGGTGTTCTCTCCGCACAGCCACGACGCCTCCGAAAGCATCGACGGCGCACTGGAATCCAGCGCCGCCGGTATCCGGGCGGTAAAGATCAGCCTCCTGGCCCTTGGCGCGACGGCCATCGCGCAGATCGTCATCGTCGTCATCTCCGGTTCGGTCGCCCTGCTGGCCGACACCGTCCACAACTTCTCCGACGCCCTGACCGCCATCCCGCTGTGGATTGCCTTCGCCTTGAGTACGAAGGCCGCGACCCGCCGCTATACCTACGGGTTCGGGCGGGCCGAAGACCTCGCCGGACTCTTCGTCGTCGCCATGATCACCCTGTCGGCCATCATCGCCGGCATCGAATCGATCCGCCGCCTCATCAACCCGGTCCCCATCGAACACGTCGGCTGGGTCGCGGCCGCTGGACTCGTTGGGTTCATCGGCAACGAAATCGTCGCCATCTACCGCACCCGGGTCGGACGCCAGATCGGCTCAGCAGCACTGATCGCCGACGGTTTACACGCCCGCACCGACGGATTCACCTCGCTAGCGGTGCTGTTCGGTGCCGGAGGTGTCGCGCTGGGCTTTCCTCTGGCCGACCCCATCATCGGTCTGGTCATTACCGTTGCGATCCTCGCCGTCCTGCGCACCGCGGTACGCGACATCTTCCGCCGCCTCATGGACGGAGTGGACCCTGCGTTGGTCGACGCCGCCGAAGCGGCACTAGCCACCGAACCTGGCGTCACAGCGGTCCGCAGCGTAAAGATGCGCTGGATCGGGCACCGCATCTACGCCGACGCCGAACTCGACATCGACCCCGCCACGACCCTGGCCGAGGCTCATCGCATCGCCCACGACGCCGAACACACCTTGACCCACGCCGTCCCGAAGCTTTCGTCGGCGCTCGTCCACGCCTACCCAGCAGGAGTTGGGGTGCCCCCTTTGGGCTAACGCCGCGCCTCGCACGGCCAGCGCCTGGACTCTTCTGTAACTGTTGGTCGAAGGTGTGCGTTACCAGGCCGTCAGTGATTCGCCGTCCAGGCGCGAGAACGCAGCAGGCGTAGTCCGTTGAGGGCGACGATGATCGTGGAACCTTCGTGGCCGGCCACCCCGAGAGGCAACGGCAAGTGCCCAAGTAGGTCCCAGGCAACCAGTCCGGTAATGAACGTCGCAGCAATGACGAGATTGGCGATCACGACGCGGCGCGCTCGGCGTGCCAGCGCGAGGACGGCGGGGATGGTGACGAGTTCGTCGCGAACCGTCACGGCGTCGGCAGTGTCCAGCGTGAGGTCGGCTCCATTGCCTCCCATGGCAATTGAAGCGTGTGCGGCTGCCATGGCGGGGGCATCGTTGATGCCGTCGCCCACGAAGAGCACGCGGTGACCGTCGGCCTCTCGTCGGCGTACTTCATTCACCTTGTCCTCGGGGAGCAGATCGGCCCGGACGTCGCTAATGCCAACTGCCTTCGCCAGTCGGTTGGCGGCGCGTCGGTTGTCCCCGGTGAGCAGAGCCGGCGAGGCGGACGTCAGGGCGGTCAGCGAGCGGACGACGTCTCGTGTGCCCTCGCGGACGGTGTCGGTGAGTCCGAGGATGCCCACGGGCATTCCATCGACGACCACGACGACTGCGGTGGACCCGCCATCCTGCACGTCGGTGACACCGGGCAGCGGACTGCCGTCCAGTGAGCGTGGGCTTACGACTTCGATGACCTGTAGGGCGAGGCGGGCGCGTACTCCGCGTCCGGGTTGGGCGTGGAACTCGTCAGCCTGTGGTGTGTCGATTCCACGCTGGCGTGCTGCCGCCACGACGGCACGTCCCAAGGGGTGCTCGCTGAACTGCTCAGCACTGGCAGCGATCCGCAGTACCTCGTCGGCGTTCATCCGGCTATCGGGTAGCGGCGCGACGCTGGTCAGCCGGGGTGTTCCGGTGGTGAGGGTACCCGTCTTGTCGATGGCTACGACCGTGGTGTCGGCGAGATGTTCCATTGCCACAGCGGATTTGACGAGAACGCCGTGGCGTCCGGCGTTGGCGATGGCCGACAGCAGAGGCGGCATGGTGGCGAGCACGACGGCGCAAGGTGACGCGACGATCATGAACGTCATGGCGCGAAGCAGGGTGGCTTGCAGCTCCGCTCCGAAGGCCAGGGGGATGGCGAACAGCGCCAGGGTCGCGACCACAACGCCGACTGAATAGCGTTGCTCGACCTTCTCAATGAACAGTTGCGTCTTGGCCTTGGTATCCGATGCTTCTGCGACCATCGCGACGATCCGGGCGACCACCGTGTCGGAGGGGTTCTTGGTGACGCGGATACGGAGTACGCCTTCACCGTTCTGCGTGCCTGCAAAGACGTTGTCGTCGTGAAGTTTGTTGACCGGCAGCGGTTCCCCAGTGACCGACGATTGATCGACGTCCGAGGAGCCACCCACGACGACTCCGTCCGCCGAGACGCGCTCACCTGGTCTGACGACGACGTGGTCACCGATGCGAAGGTCTTGAGGGTTTACGGATTCCTGCACTCCGTCGGCGTCGATCCGGGTTGCACTACTGGGTGCCAGATCCAGTAGCCCCTTCACGGAATCCTCGGTGCGCTTGGTTGCCGCGTCCTCCAATGCGCCGGAGGTCGCGAAGATGACGATGAGCAGTGCGCCGTCGAACACCTGCCCGATGCTCGCTGCGCCGATGGCGGCGACCACCATGAGCAGGTCGACGTCGAGCGTGCGCGACCGTAGCGCCTGGATGCCCTCCCAGGCCGGTGACCATCCTCCGGTGAGGTAGCAGGCGAGGTAGAACGTCCACCAGAGTGCAGGCGGCGCGTCGAGTAGTTGGGCAGCGAGTCCAACGAGGAACAGGCCCAGCGCGACGACGGCCCAGCGGACGGAGGCGACCGACCACAGCCCGGAGACGCCGAGCCGACTCGCCACCGCCGGCCGTGAGCGGGTGGTGGGCTGCATCGTGGCGATGCTCATCGGTGTTCCCCTTTTCGAGCGCGACATAGTCTGCACATGTATACATCTAAATCTCTACATGTGTCATATCCGTAGATGGACGCGTGCTTCAATGGATACATGGGACACGGAGTCGAAGGCCGCGTTACGCCACCGGCGACTCTGGACCCGGTATCGGCGGTCAAGATCGCAGAAACGTTGCAAGCCTTGGCATCGCCGAACCGACTGATGATCCTGACGCGACTGCGCCAGTCGCCCTGCTCGGTGGGAGACCTGTCGATGGCGGTCGGCATGGAGCAGCCATCGGTATCCCATCAGCTACGGCTACTGCGGGCGCTCGGCCTGGTCGCGGGTGAACGCAACGGCCGCAGCATCGTCTACCGCCTCTACGACAACCATGTCGCGCAGCTACTCGACGAGGCCGTCTACCACATTGATCACCTGCGCCTCGGCGCGAGCGACACGACCGCATAGCGAGATGGAACAGGTGACCACTGAGTACGTTCACCGTTCGCCATGAGCCAGTCGAGGTCTAGGCCGTTCGAGTAGAACTTCCCAGCCCGGTTGTGATGAGGGCTTGGGCGTCGTTCTCGACCTCGTCGAGGTGCGTGTGGACGGCATCGAGCCAGTCCGGCGAAAAACGGTTCTCATCGTCACCAAGGGTCAGCAGGGCAATCTTGTCGCGGTACTCCAGCGCGGGTGCCGTGAGTGAGTCCTTCAATTTGGTTGCGCTCGTTGGGCTTCAGGGTTTGGTGGGCGGAATCGTCAGTACGGCCCGCACTGCCGCAGCCAGCCGGTCGCGTGCAGCAGTGTCGGCGTGCCGTCCACCCCGTAGCAGCAGTGCGGTCGGCAACTCGACGATGCAGAGACGGATCAGCTCGACGGCTCGCTTGTCCCTGCGGTCCCACAGGGCGAGCGGCAGCCGAATGAAGATGGCCACGAGTTCCTCATCGAGCATTCGCAGCTTTTCGGCAACGTCGTCAGGAACTTCTCCCGAACGCAGCAATTCATCGCGGGAGATGGTCAGAAGGAACTGCGCAGAGGTGCCGTCCTCTTCGAAAAAGATCGGCTCGCTCGGCATGCGCCATCTCCATGAGCGGCTTCTCGCCGGTGCTCATGGCGCGCCCTCCGACGTCACCATCTCGACGTAGCGCGCGAGGTAGAGCGGCCAACCTGCCTGGCCATCCACTCCATCGGCGACGCCACGCCACGCGGCGCCATGTCGCTCAAGGTGTCGATGCTCCAATTCCACCCGCGTGCGGTCGTCGGACTCGGCAATGAAGCGCACTTCGACTTCACTCGTCTTCGCCGGATCGCCCTCCAGTTGCCATGTCGGTCCGATGTCCCAGGAAAAGACCACGCGGGACGGTGG
>JAOPVF010000504.1 GCA_025963195.1 Mycobacterium sp.
GGACTTCTCGCAGGGCGGTGCAGTGCTGATCGACTTCGGCGCGGCCCGCTCGCTGGCCGAGGACGCCCACCACCGGCCGACCCACATCGAGGCATCGCTGCCCTACGCCGCTCCCGAGCTGCTCCACGGGAGGGCCCCGTCGGCAGCGGCCGACGAATACGCGCTGGCGTGCACTGCCGTCGAACTACTCACCGGCGCACCGCCTTTCATCGCGACCACATCGATCGCACTGATCGACGATCATCTGAACCGGCCGGTCCCCCGCTACTCGCGCCACATCGATTGGATTCCACACGCTTTCGACTCCATTCTGGCCAAGGCGATGGCCAAGGACCCGGACCTGCGCTACGACACCTGTTCGGAGTTCATCAGGCTGATCACCCGGGCGTTGAGCCACCACTTTACGTAACTCAACATTTACGCTCCTCGAGTTTCCACCTTCGTGACCCACGGTTAGCGTCGGTCAATGACCTCGACCGAATACGACACGTCAGCGCTGGCACACGAGGAAGAGGGTTACGACAAGGGGCTGAAACCCCGGCAGTTGCAAATGATTGCGATCGGTGGGGCCATCGGCACCGGCTTGTTCATGGGCGCGGGCGGCCGGTTGAACTCTGCCGGCCCAGGGCTTTTCATCGTCTACGCCATCTGCGGGGTGTTCGTCTTCTTCATCCTGCGTGCACTCGGCGAGCTCGTGTTGCACCGCCCGTCGTCAGGGTCGTTCGTGTCGTATGCGCGTGAATTCCTCGGTGAGAAGGCGGCTTACGTCGCGGGCTGGATGTACTTCTTCAACTGGGCGTGCACGTCGATCGTCGACGTCACCGCGATCGCCCTGTACATGCACTACTGGGGCGCGTTCGAGGCAATTCCACAGTGGACCATCGCGCTGATCGCGCTGGTGATCGTGCTGAGTATCAACATGATCTCGGTCAAGTGGTTCGGCGAGATGGAGTTCTGGGCCGCCCTGATCAAGGTCATCGCACTGGTCACCTTCCTCGTGGTCGGCATCGTCTTCCTAGCCGGACGGTTCAAGGTCGAAGGTCAGACGACCGGCGTTTCGGTGATCGCCGACAACGGTGGCATCCTGCCCACTGGATTACTGCAACTGGTGATCATCACCTCGGGCGTCATCTTCGCCTACGCCGCAGTCGAATTGGTCGGCACGGCGGCCGGGGAGACGGAGAACCCGGCGAAGGTGATGCCCAAGGCCATCAACTCGGTGATCTTCCGGATCGCGGTGTTCTACGTCGGCTCGCTGATTCTGCTCGCCCTGCTGCTGCCCTACACGAAGTACAAATCCGGCACTAGCCCGTTCGTCACGTTCTTCTCCAGTATCGGCGTGCCCGCGGCCGGAGACATCATGAACTTCGTCGTGCTGACGGCCGCGCTATCGAGCCTGAACGCGGGCCTGTACTCGACCGGCCGGATCCTGCGCTCGATGTCGATGAACGGCAGCGCGCCCAAGTTCACCTCCAAGATGTCCAAACGCGGCGTGCCGTGGGCCGGGATCGCGCTGACGGCCTGTTTCACGGTGGTGGGCGTCTTCCTCAACCTGTTCGTCCCGGCAGAGGCGTTCAACATCGCGCTCGACCTGTCGGCACTGGGCATCATCGCGTCCTGGGCCACCATCGTGATCTGCCAGATTCAGCTGTACCGCTGGTCGCAGAAGGGCATACTGGCGCGCCCCGCGTTCCGGTTGTTCGGCACCCCGTACACCAGCTACGCCACCCTGGTGTTCCTGGCGGCCGTGACCTTGCTGATGTGTATCGAGAACTACTGGAACGCGATCGCGATCGTCGTGATCGTGCCCGTCCTCATCGGCGGCTGGTACGCAGTGCGTGGCCGCGTGCTGGCGATGGCACAGGAACGCGTTGGCTTCACCGGCAACTACCCTGTAATCGCCGAGACGCCACTGATGGACGAGTTCCTCGACAAGGATGCACACCACACCGCAATGACCCCGAAGGTCGACACCGACTAGAGGTCAGTAGGTGCGGATCTGATTCGCTTGCTGCGGCGTGTCCGTGTCGGCCTGACCGGACCGCTGCAGCAGGCGAACGAAGTCCGCGATGCCGAGCGTCTCACCGCGACGCGACGGATCGATGCTCGCCGAGAGCAGCCGCTCTGCCGAATCGTTCCCGGACCCCGCCCACTCGGCGAACGCGTTGCGCGACGTCTTGCGCCGTTGCGAGAACGCGATGTCGATGAGCGAGAACACCTTGTCGCGGAACGCGCTCTCGGTGGGCCACGGTGACGTCTCGTAGCGGTCGATGCGCACCAGCCCCGAGTACACGCGCGGGATCGGCCAGAAGACCGTCGGCGACACCATGCCGTAGCGCCGCACGTTTCCGTAGAACCGCACCTTGGCACTTGGCACGCCGTAGTCCTTGCCACCAGGCTCGGCAGCCAGGCGTTCGGCGACCTCGGCCTGCACCATGACCAGCACGGTGCGGATCGATGGGAACTCGGCCATCAGATGCAGCAGCGCGGGCACGGCCACGTTGTAGGGCAGGTTGGCGACCAGCGCAGTCGGCTGATCCTCCATGTCGCCCCGCGTGAAGTTCAGGATGTCGTGGTGCAGGACCGTGAGCCGTCCGATCTCGCTGTGCGAGTGCTCGGCGACCGTCTGCGGCAGCTGACGCGCAAGCACCGGATCGATCTCGACGGCGGTCACACGCGACCCGCGGTCAAGCAGCGCCAGCGTCAGCGACCCGAGGCCAGGACCGACCTCGAGAACGTGATCGTCGCGATTGACCCCGGATGCCGACACGATGCGGCGAACCGTGTTGGCGTCATGCACGAAGTTCTGGCCGAACGACTTACGTGGTCGGAAATCCAGTTCCTTCGCCAAATGTCTGATCTCGGTGCGACCGAGCAGCCGAATCGTCAGCGTGCACCCACTCTCCCACTACATACGGGCCAAGCGCCCCATCCTTGACGCGCTCGAGTTACCTCAGCTATCGCGATCTGCTCTTCCTTGGTTGCCAGATCGGCTCTCGGAGCATACCGCAAACCGCCCTGCCGTTCCCACGTGTTCTGATCAAACTGGACGCCACCATAAAAACCGTTACCAGTGTTTATAGCCCAATTACCACCCGCCTCGCAGCGGGACAGGGCGTCCCATGTGGCGCCGTTGGACACTGGCGGCACCTCGGTGCCGGGCTTGGCGCCTACCCGCAGAACCCCGTCGCGAGCGGGAGTGACTACGACATTGGCTACTGGCAACCTGCTGGTTTCCACACCGTTGAGGTACGCCACGGCAAACGTGACGTCCTGCGTGCCCGGCATCCCGGGATCCTCCACGATCTGCCGGCTCATGTTCAGCGTGACGTCCGGGATCTGCTTGTTGTCCGGCGCAAGGGGCAGCCGCTGGATGGTCTTCTCGACCCGCATCCGCGTCACCTGGACCTGCATTCCGTCGACGACTGGCGAAGATGCGGCCGGCACGACCGTGTCGCTCTGCAGCAGTGGGGCACCTGCCGCCTCGAGCAAACCGGCGACGTTGGCGGCGGCCAACCGGACGGTCCGCACCACTCCGGCGTCGTTGATCTGCACGGTCCGCGGGCTCACGACCGGCAGTGACATGCCCTCGAGCGGTACGCGGCTGCCGCGGGACGCCGCTGCTGGGGCGGTGTCCGACATCGACAACTGCGCGAGCGCCTCGGACACGGTCGACGCCGTCGTCCAGACCTGGCGGCTGTCGTGGCCGTCCAGCGAGATCTGCAGCGGCCGACTCCGGCGCAGCACGATGGTGTCCGACTGGTGCACGTCGGCGTCACCCGCCGGGTACAGGTCGTCACGCTCGCCGACGTCGAATCCGTACTCCTTCACCACGTCGATGACGTGGGATTTCATGGTCGGCACGGTCATGGACGCGCCGTCGACCGTCAGCGTGACGGTCTTGTGCGCCGCGACGGCGTAGCCACCGGCGTAGACGAGCGTGGCCAGCAATGCGCCGACGAGTAACCGCAACATGGGCGAGTGTGCGTGATGAAGTTTGTCCAAGGCGTTCAAGAGTGTCTATCCCCGACTAAATGAGGTCAGCGCGAAGTACCTTCCCGCTGACCATGGATTACAGGACGGTAACGAACGCCTCTGATGGGGGCAACTCAGGTCAGCGACTGATTCCGTAGGTTCGCGCGGCGTTCTCCGATGTCTGTTGAGCCAGAATGCTCGCAGATCGGCCGACGACCTCGGCCAATGCCCGCACGGTGTACGGCAGACAGTACGGCTCATTCGGTGCGCCCCGGTACGGATGCGGGGTCAAGAACGGCGCGTCGGTCTCGACGAGCAGCTGGCCAGGCGGGATCAGCCGGGCCGCGTCGCGCAGCGCCGATGCGTTCTTGAAGCTGACCGTTCCCGACAGGCTCAGCAGCCAGCCCGCGTCGACGCAGATCCGCGCCATCTCCGGCCCCGACGAGAAGCAGTGGAAGATCACAGCGTCGGGGGCACCCTCGGCGCGCAGTACGTCGATCACCTCGGCGTCGGCGTCGCGGTTGTGGATCATCAGCGGCTTGCCTGTGCGCTTGGCCAGGTCGATGTGCCACGCGAAGGCCTCGCACTGCTCGGCCGGGTCAGCGCAGCCGTCGAGCTTGCCCGGCCAGTACAGATCGATACCGGTCTCCCCGATCGCGACGACCCTGGGATGGCTCGCGAGCCGCTCGAGTTCGGCCCGTGCGTCGTCGGTGAGCGCATTGGCGCGGGTGGGGTGCAGTGCCACCGCCGCGTACACGCGCGGGTCCCAGTCGGCCGCCTGCGCCGTCCACTGCGCAGACGCCAGGTCGTCGGCGATCGTGACGACGGCTTGAACTCCCACGGCCTCGGCGCGGTCGAGGATCGCGTGGACGTCGTCGGCGTCGGTGGCACCGCATGCGTCGAGGTGGGTGTGCGCGTCGATCAGCGGGGCCAGCGGCTCCGGGGCCGGTGGCCTCTCGCGTTTGGAACTCACACCACACAATAAGGTGAGGACAAATGGCTAGAGATATCCCCGGGGCGCAAGCGCCCACCCCAGGTGTGCCCTTCTACATCACCACGGCCATCGCCTATCCGAACGGCGAGCCGCACATCGGCCATGCCTACGAATACATCGCCACCGATGCGATCGCCCGGTTCAAGCGGCTCGACGGATTCGACGTCCGATTCCTCACCGGCACCGACGAGCACGGCCTGAAGATGGCGCAGACCGCAGCGGCGGAGGGAATCCCGACCGCCGAGCTGGCTCGCCGCAACTCGGACGCATTCCAGGCGGCGCAGGAGAAGCTCGGCGTCTCGTTCGACCGGTTCATCCGGACCACTGACGCCGACCACACCGAGGCCTCGATCGCGATCTGGAACGCGATGAACGATTCAGGCGACATCTACCTCGATTCGTATGCGGGCTGGTACTCCGTGCGCGACGAGCGTTTCTACACCGAGGACGAGCTCGAGGTGGCCGGCGACGGCACCCGGATCTCGATCGAGACGGGAACGCCCGTCACGTGGACCGAGGAACAGACCTACTTCTTCAAGCTGTCCGCCTATGGCGACAAGCTGCTTGCGCACTACCAGGCGCACCCAGAGTTCATCGGGCCCGACGTGCGGCGCAACGAGGTGATCAGCTTCGTGTCCGGCGGTCTGCGCGACCTGTCGATCTCGCGCACCACGTTCGACTGGGGCGTCCCGGTGCCCGATCACCCCGACCACGTCATGTACGTGTGGGTCGACGCGTTGACCAACTACCTGACCGGCGTCGGCTTCCCCGACACAGAGTCCGACGCATTTCGCCGGTACTGGCCCGCCGACGTGCACATGATCGGCAAGGACATCATCCGGTTCCACGGCGTGTACTGGCCGGCATTCCTGATGTCGGCCGGAATCGAGCTTCCGCGAAGGGTTTTCGCCCACGGCTTCGTGCTCAACGAAGGCATGAAGATGGGTAAGTCCGCTGGCAACTTCGTCGAGCCTGGCGACTTGATCAACCACTTCGGACTCGACCAGGTGCGCTACTTCCTGTTGCGGGAGGTGCCGTTCGGACAGGACGGCAGCTACAGCGAGGACGCGATCATCGGCCGGATCAACGCCGATCTGGCCAACGAGTTCGGCAACCTGGCCCAGCGGTCGCTCTCGATGGTGAACAAGAACCTCGACGCGGCCGTGCCGACGCCGGGTGAGTTCACCGACGAGGACCGCGACATGCTCGCGGCGGCCGACGCGCTGCTGGAGCGGGTGCGGGCCGACTTCGACGTCCCTGCCATGCACCTTGCGCTGGAGGCCATTTGGCTGATGCTCGGTGCGGCCAACCGGTACTTCTCGGCCCAGGAACCGTGGGTGCTGCGCAAGTCCGAGGCGCCGAGCGATCAGGAGCGGTTCCGGACCGTGCTCTATACGACGCTCGAGGTGGTGCGCATCGCCGCGCTCCTGGTGCAGCCGGTGATGCCGGACTCGGCTGCCAAGCTGCTCGACCTGCTCGGCCAGCCAGCCGGTCAGCGCACCTTCGACGCGATAGCCACGCGGATCGTGCCGGGCACGGCACTGCCGGCACCCGAGGGAGTGTTCCCCCGCTACCAGGCGGAGTGACGTGGGTCACGCCGTGTCACGTTTCGGCGATCGGTGGTGTCTTGAGGGCATGACTGAACACAACGCAACTTCCAGCATCGTCGTCATCGGTGGCGGTTACGCAGGCGTCATCGCGGCCAACCACCTGGGGATGCGCGGGGACGTAGACGTCACCTTGATCAACCCGCGGCCGCAGTTCGTCGAACGGATCCGCCTTCATCAACTGGTTACCGGATCCGACGACGCCGTCGTGGACTACGCCGACGTGCTCGGCGCCGACGTCCGGCTGCTGGTCGACACCGCCGAGCGCATCGATGCCACCTCGCGCACCGTGACGCTGGGATCCGGCGACACCATCGGATACGACTACCTCATCTACGCGGTCGGAAGCACCGGGGCAGCGTTGACCGTTCCCGGGGCCGCCGAATTCGCCTATCCCATATCGGCTTTGGAGCACGCCGAGCAGTTGCGTGCGGCGATGTCCGCGGTGCATCCCGGCGCGATGGTGACGGTGGTCGGCGCGGGCCCCACCGGAATCGAGACCGCCGCCGAACTGGCCGAGGAAGGCCAGGCGGTGACTCTGGTGTGCGGCGGTGTGCTCGGTCCGTACCTGAGCGAGGCCGGCCGGAAGTCGGTGGCCAAGCGGATGCGCAAGCTCGGCGTGACGGTGGTGGACGGGCCGCACGCCACGGTCACCGAGGTGCGCAAGGACTCGGTGCAGCTCGGCGACGGTCGCGAACTGCCAAGCGTCGTGACGATCTGGACGGCCGGGTTCGGCGTGCCCGACCTCGCCACCCGCAGCGGTCTGGCCACCGACGCGATCGGACGACTCCTCACCGATGAGACGCTGACCAGTGTCGACAACCCCTACATCGTGGCCGCGGGCGATGCCGCCGCTCCGTCGGATTCACCGCTGCGGATGAGCTGCCAGGCGGCGCTGCCGCTCGGCGCGCAGGCAGCCAACACCGTGCTGAGCCGCATCGCGGGCACCGAGCCGGCGGTGCTGAACCAGGCGTTCACCGGGCAGTGCGTCAGCCTTGGCCGCGCGGCCGGCACCATCCAGATCGCGCACGCCGACGACCGGGTCACGCGGTTCTACGTCGGTGGTCGCGCCGCGGCGTCGATCAAGGAGGCCGTGTGCAAGGGCACGGTCTGGGCCCTTGGCCGCGAGGCCCGCAAGCCGGGCTCGTACTTCTGGCTCAAGGGTGGCAAGCGTGCGGAGCGCCTTGCCGAAGCGAAGGTGGCCGGAGCCGCCCGGCCGGCGACATCGGGCTTCGTCGAGTGACCGGCCAGGTCCCGGTTGCCGGCTCGGCCGGTGGTGAACACGCCGAGCGGTTCACCCTGCTGCGGCCACTGCTGTTCACGATCGTCTACGAGATACTCGGCTCCGCAACCGAATCCGACGACGTGCTGCAGGACAGCTATCTGCGATGGGCCGAGGTGGACCTCGCGACGGTGCGGGACACCAAGTCGTATCTCGCGCAATTGGTGACGCGTCAGGCGCTCAACGCGCTGCGGGCGGGCGCCCGCCGTCGCGAGGATTACATCGGCCCGTGGCTGCCCGAGCCGCTGCTGCTCGACAGCCGGGATGCCTCCGCCGACGTCGTGCTCGCGGAGTCGGTGTCGATCGCGATGCTCGTTCTGCTCGAGACGCTCACCCCTGACGAGCGCGCGGTGTTCGTCCTGCGCGAGGTGTTCGCCTTCGACTACGACGAAATTGCCGGGGCCGTCGGCAAATCCGCGGTGACGGTGCGTCAGGTGGCGCACCGGGCCAGGGAGCACGTCCGGGCCCGGCGCAAACGGTTCGAGCCCGTCGACGCGACCAAGACCGCCCAGATCACCGAGCAGTTCATGACCGCGGCCGCCACCGGTGACATGGACGGGTTGCTGTCGATGCTGGCGCCGAACGCCACCTGGACCGCCGACAGCAACGGCAAGGCGAGCGCGGCACGACGCCCGGTGGTTGGCGCCGCGAAGGTGGCCGCCGCCCTGGTCGGGCTGTTCCGCCGGGCCAGCCAGCTGCCCGATGTCCGGCTGGAGACGGTGACGGCCAACAGCGCGCCCGCGATCATCGTCTACAGCGGCGATCACCTGGAGGGCATCTTCACCGTCGAGATCATCGACGGCAAGATCACCAACTTCTACGCCATGCGCAATCCCGAGAAGCTGGCCACGATCTTGGTCCCCCGGACCATCAGCCGATAGCTTCTGTCACGCTAGGGCGATGCGCGTCGAGCGAGTCGCCGGGCTGGGGCAGGCACCGTCGGTGCTACGCGCCCTGGCCTCGGCGACGGCGCTCCGAGGGCTGCCTCCCCCCGCAGCGCTGACCGGCGACTGGTTCGGATCCCGTGCGGTGATCGTGCCGAGTGTCGCGATCGAACCGGTCGGCGTCGGCGACGTCTTCGACACCACGCCAGGGTCATCCGGCGACGAGGTGGGCGGCGGCTGGATCGGCTACCTGTCCTATCCCGATGCCGGCGCTGACGGGGCCGGCCCGCGGATCCCCGAGGCCGCAGGCGGCTGGACGGACGACGTGCTGCGTCAGGCCGCCAACGGAACCTGGTGGTACGAAAGCCTGTCCGGCAATCCCGCGCCGTCCTGGTTGGCAAGCGCCCTGAGTGACGAGCAGCCTGCGACGTCGTGCCGGATCGACTGGAGCCGCGCCGACCGAGACGCCCATCGGGCCGGGGTGCAGGCCTGCCTCGATGCGATCGCCGAGGGCGAGGTGTACCAGGCCTGCGTGTGCACGCAGTTCGTCGGTGCGGTCACCGGTGCGCCCGTCGACTTCTTCGCCGAGGCGGTCACGCGCACCGCGCCCGCCCGTGCGGCGTTCGTCGCAGGCGACTGGGGCGCGGTGGCGTCACTGTCGCCGGAGCTGTTCCTGCGCCGCGTCGGCGACCGCGTCGATTCGAGCCCCATCAAGGGCACGTTGCCGATCGACGAGTCACCGTCGGCGCTGCGCGCGTCGGTCAAGGACGTCGCAGAGAACATCATGATCGTCGACCTGGTCCGCAACGATCTCGGCCGCGTCGCGGTCACCGGCAGCGTCACCGTGCCCGAACTGTTGGCGGTGCGCCCCGCGCCCGGGGTGTGGCACCTGGTGTCGACCGTCTCCGCGCGCGTCGACACCGCCGTGCCGATGTCCGCGGTGCTCGACGCGACCTTTCCCCCGGCATCGGTCACCGGCACCCCGAAGGCCAGGGCCCGCGACCTGCTGGCGACATGGGAGCCCGTGCGGCGCGGAATCTATTGCGGTACGGTCGGATTGGCCTCACCCGCGGCGGGCGCCGAGCTCAACGTGGCCATCCGCACGGTCGAGTTCGACCGCGCCGGGCGCGCAGTACTCGGCGTCGGTGGCGGCATCACCGCGGACTCCGACCTGGACGCGGAATGGCGGGAGTGTCTGCACAAGGCGGCCCCGACCATCGGCGCTACTGCCTTGCGCGACAACGTTCGACGAGGATCTCGGCCAGCCGTTCGGGTTCGCTGACCATCAATCCGTGGCATGTGTTGATCGGGATGATCGTCTCCACGCCGCCAAGTGCTTCGATGCTCTCTTGTTGGTCCTTGGCCGAATGAGTCCGGTCACGCAGGGTGAGGACCCACGTCCGTGGTACATCATCGGGCATGCCAACCCGCGACACCTCCTCCATCGGGATGCGTGAGGATTCGCGATACAACCGACCATCCATGAATCGGCGACGTGCGCGCGGGACACCGTTGAGAAGGACGACGCTGGGCAACAACGGCGGCCACTCGTAAGGTCCGCCCTTCTTTGCATTCCGCCGGGCGCCAAGTGCAAGCAGTCCCGACAATGCGTCCACCATCGCCGTACCTTCGGAAGGCACGCACGCCGCCGCAAGAATCATCTCCCGTGTACGTGACGAGCCGAGTTTGGTGACGACGCCGGGCACGGTCAATCCCGCCATCGAATGACCCACGATCACGACCTCGCCCAACCCGGCGTCCTCGATGTCGACGACGACCGAGTCAACCCAGTCGGCGATCGTCAGCGTCCAAAGGTCACCCGGCTTGCCTCGCCGACCAGGAAGGTCAACCGCAAGCACCCTCAACTCCGGTTCCAGGCGGTAGATCTCGCGGATGGTGAGATCCCAGCAGTCGGCAGCATGGGCGCCACCGTGGACGAGGACTAGCGCTGGCAGTGCAATGACGCGGTCCCCTCAGTGCCGTGAGCGTAGAACCGCATCGTAGAGCGCACGCCGCGACGGCGCGCCCGGATGCGCGGCGATCACCTCGGCGCATGCGTCCTTGACTCCGGCGCCGCCGTCCACCA
>JAOPVF010000534.1 GCA_025963195.1 Mycobacterium sp.
GTGGGTGCGCGGCCCGATGATCACGGTGCTGATCGCCGGATGATTGAGCGCGAACGCGATGGACAACTCGACGAGGGTCAGTCCATTGTCCTCGGCGAGTGCGGCCAGCGCATCCGCCGCAGCCAGCGCCGACGCAAACTTTCCTCGACCGCCTCGGTGATCCATCGCCGCGAGTTCCCCGCCCGAACGTGGGTCCGTGCCGATCTGACCGTGGAACTTGGTCGCCAAGAAGACCTCGTCGCGACGTCCCTTGATGGCCTTGGCGACGATCTCCTCGGAGGCCCCCTTGGCGTAGACGTCCGCCGTGTCGATGGGGGTGATTCCGGCGTCGATGGCAGCGCCGATGATCCGCACGCTCTCGGACTCGTCCTGCCAGCGCCCGAAGTTCATGGTGCCCAGCGTCAACGGTGTGACCTGCACGCCCGTGCGGCCGAGTACACGGTGGGTTTCGATCGTCATGACGTCCTTTCCAGAGATGTGTTGGCGCTCGGTACCTCTCAGAAGAGGCCGGTGGTTGGCGGTTCTTCACCGGTGAGGTGATAGGCGCCCGCGACGGCGAGCTTCCATTGGCGCGGATTGTGGTTGGCCGCGGTCCTGGCGTTTCGCCAGTGCCGATCGAACCCGAGATCGCGGTCGGTGATCGACCCGCCCCCGACGTCGAAGAGGAGTTCGGATGCACGCAGGGCGGATTCGATGGCGGTCACCCCGGCCTGCGCGACGATCACCGCGGACTCGGCACCGGCTCGGCGCGCCTCGTCGCCACGCAGGCTTCGTTGACTCTGTAGCGCTTCGGCGGCAAGCAGCACGACGGCTCTCGCGGTCTGGGCACGAGCCGCGATCTCGCCGACGGTCTCGCGGACGTAGGGGTCTTCCACACTGTTCGATGCCGAACTGTGCTTGATCGGACGCCCCTTCTCTCTGGCGAAGTGCACCGCGTCGTCCAGTGCCCGCGCCGCGATCCCCGCCTGCACCGCCGCGAGGTACAGCTGCGCGAAGGAGCCCCGCCACGGGTTGTCCGGCGTGGACTCCCCCGCGATCGTCACCTCGTGCTCGTGGACCCGGACGTCGGTGAGTTCGGTGGAGCCGCTCTGGGTGAGACGCTGCCCGATGGCATCGAAATCGTCGATCCGCTCCACCCCCGAACGCTCGACGGGCACGGTGAAGTGCACGATGGTGCCGTCGTCGATGGTGGCCTGCGTCGAGAAGTACGACGCATACAGGCCGCCCGTGGAGTAGTACTTGCGGCCGTTGACCACGTAGCCGCCGTCGACGCGGCGTGCCGTGGTGGACACACTGCCGCTGGCCCCACCGTTGCGTTCGTTGACGGTTCCCGCGAACAATGCACCATTCCGCAGCCTTTCGAGGTTGACCGCCCGGAGTGGGACGTCGTCGCGCCCGGCGATCTGATGGGCCACCAGGAAGGTCGGCCGAAGTGCCTGCGCGACATTCGAATCCGCGCGGGCGATCGCAACGACCAGATCGACGACGTCGCGAACGCTGCCGCCCGCTCCCCCTTCGTGTCTCGCGATGCCGGTCAGGCCAATGCCGTTGGTCGCCAGCTCGTGCACGTCGTCGTAGGCGTAGTCACGGGTGTCCTCCCTCGTTTTGGCGGTGGCGGCAATCCGTTCGAGCGCCGGACGGATTGCCGCCCGAATGCCTCCGACGGTGAGGTCGACGTCTGACAGATCTCCCGTCGCTTCGCTCGGCTCTATGTCCGGCGGGGTCTGCACCACTGTCACGCGAGAATTCCTTCCGGGGCCGGGAGTTCGAGTGCGGCGCGCAAAGTGCCGCGCCGCCCAGGTGATGTTCGCGGCGTCAGGGCGTGTATTGCGCTGAGGATCTCGGGCGCACCGCCGTCGACGGCGAGGACTATCCCGTCGACTCCGTGCGCGTCACCCCACGCACGCAGCTCTGGGACCGCTCGGGCATCGCCGACGCGGGCCAGCAGTGCGACCTCGTCACGTCGGCGACCCGCAGACTGGAGTGCTGTCGCGAGTTCCTCGGCATCTCCGTCGATCTCGTCGTGGCCCACGATGACGGCATCGGCGACGGTGGCGACGCGCGCCCAGCCGATCGTGGCCGGTTCGGCGGTGATCACGATGGGACGACCCTGCACCGAGGACGGTCCGTCCAGAGGCCCGGCGACGCGGTAGAAACGGCCATCGAAGTCGATCGGACGAATGAGCCCGTCATCGGCGACGAGCGCGTTCTCCTGGTCTCCGAGTAGGGCAGCTGACGGGAAGGACTCCCACAGCTGGGTAAGGATGTGGGCGTACTCGATCCATCGATCTGCCGGGTCGGTCGCGCCGGGGTCGGGCACGGCGGCGTCACTCACCTCGTCCCCGACGCCCGCGAGCAGGACGATGCCCGCCCGGCCACCGGTCGCGCGATCGAGCGAAAGGACACGCCTGGCCAGGTTGTAGGGCGCATTGTGGGTGGTCGGTGCGTCGATCACCCACCCGATGTCGGCGTACTTGCCCGCGAGATGCGCTGCGACGACCGAGGGATCGATTGCCCGGTGCTCACCGACATGGTCGACGAGCCGGATCGCGGTGACGCCCGTGTCCTGGGCGAGGCCGGCAATCGCGTCGGCGTCGGCCAGGGAGACGTGCGATGGCGCCTCCCCGACTGCGAGCTCGATGACGACCTTGATTGCCTCCCCGCTCATTTGGCGCTCACGAGGGGAGATTCATCCACTGCCCCTGCCTCGGGCAGGCCGATGCCGAGGTGATCGCGCAGCGTGGTGCCGTCGTAGTCCGTCCTGAACAAATCCCTCCGGCGCAACTCCGGGACGAGGTGATCGGCGAAGTCGTCGAACCCCGACGGCAAGACGTCCGGCATGACGTTGAACCCGTCGGCGGCCCCGAATCGGAACCACAGCTCGATGTCGTCGGCAACCCGTTCCGGCGTACCGACGACGATGCGGTGCCCTCCACCGCCGGACAGCTTCTTCAGGAGTTGACGAAGTGTCGGCCGCTCGCGGTCGATGATCTCGCGAACCACCCGGTTGAAGGTCTGCGATCCCCCGGCTTCGGCGGGGTCACGCAGGAGATGGGCGGGGATCGGTTGGTCGTCGGCCAGGCCGTCGAGGGGGAAGCCGAGTTGCCCGGACAGCCGGTCGCGTGCGTACGCGTCGGGAAGCAGCTCGTCGAGGAGTTCGCGCCGTTGTCTAGCCTCTGCCTCGGTGCTGCCGAGCACCGTCGACAATCCGGGCAGGACCACGATCTCATCGGGATTGCGGCCGAAGTCGGCCGCGCCTCTACGTAGTTCGTTGCGGAAGTCGCGGGCCTTCTCGATGTCCTGATCGGCGGAGAAGATCACCTCCCCCACCCGTGACGCAAGCCGCTTGCCATCGTTGGACCCGCCCGCCTGGACGATGACCGGACGGCCCTGCGGCGAACGAAGTTCGGTCCGCCCGTCCCACGCCGAAACGACCTGCTCGACGAAGCTCGCCGCTCGGCGGTACCGCAATCCGTGGTCGGGTTCGTCGGTGCGCCCGAAGTTGCGTGCCGCGACCGGTCCCGCCGTGGTGACCACGTTCCAGCCGAACCGTCCACCGCTGACGTAGTCGAGATCGCCCAGGCGGCCGGCCATCTCGACCGGATCGTTGTAGGACGACGAGAGGGTGCCGATCAAGCCGATGCGTTCGGTCTGTGCGGCCATGCGTGCCAGCACCGTGGTGGGCTCGAGGTTGTTGCCCGTCCGATGGCGGATGCTGGGGTCGAGCAACGGCCCGTCGGCGAGGAACACCGCGTCGAGCTTCGCCGCCTCGGCCTTGCGCGCGATCGCCGTGTAGTGCTCGATGCGGTAACTCGCCAGGGCATCGGTGCCGGGAAAACGCCACGATCCACCGAAGACCCCGGCGTTGAGGATGTTCACGTTGAGATGCAGCTGACCGGTCACGATGCCGCCGCCCCCGCCCCGTCTCGCGTGGCGTAATACCCGGACACGGGACGGTTTCCGTTGACCAGGAAGTCGCCGATCACCCTGGGCTTGTAGATGACCGGATTGTGCGACGCCAACGTCCTGGCGTTCCGCCAGTGCCGGTCGAGGTGCACGCTGGCGCGCACGGTCGACGACCCTCCTGCGTCGAACGCCGCGGTGGCCGCGTCGAGCACTGCCTCGATGACGGCGACCTGTGCGGTCGACGTCTCGATGTAGGCGTCCCCGTAGGACGCCTCGTCTCCCGCTGAGTGCGCTGCTTCCAATCGGTGTGCGGCCCGGTCGAGTAGCGCCTCGGCGGTCAGCCTGCGCGCCTGTAGGCGTCCGATGACGGCCAGGACGTCCGGGTCGGCCGTCGCCGTCTGGGTGAGTGCGTGCCTGGACGTGCGGGTCCGGGCTCGGACGATGTCGACGGTTTCGGTCACGATGCTGCGTGCGATACCCGTCAGGTTCGCCAAGTGCACGACCTGCACGAACGAGTCGAGGCCACGCAGGGAGTCGACGTCGCGGCCGACGTCGCCATGCGCCTCGACGGGCACCTCGGTGAGAATCGTTGTTCCACTGCCGGTTTGGCCTTGTCCGATGCCATCCCAGTCGTCGACGTGGTCAACGCCGTCATGCCGCGCGGGAATCACCACGAACCTACGGCGCCCCTCGTCGTCGAGTGCGGCGGTGCGGATGTAGTCAGCGAACCGGGAACCGGTCGAGTAGAACTTGGTTCCCGACACGGTGCGGCGTCCGCGCCCGTCGTTTCGGACACGGGTGGTGATGGGGCCCCAGTCGCCGCCCGAGTCGAGTCCGGCGACGATGGAGGAAGGTTCGGACTGAGCGTTGCCGAATACCGCTCCGGCAGCGATCTTCTCCGACCAGTGGCGCCTCGCCTCGGGATCGTGCTCCCGCCGGAGGATCTCCGTGGTGGTGAAGTGCCCTCGCCAGATCTGGGGGATGTTGGAATCGGCCTGTCCTGCCTCGGCCAGCAGTGCGAAGAGCGTCGGCAGGTCGACGTCGAAGCCGCCGAACTCCCTTGCCAGGCGCAGACGCCCGAAACCTGCGTCCGCGAGGTCCTGCACCAGCGCGTAGGGGTGTTCGTGCGTGCCGTCCCGCTCGGCGTCTCCCTTGGCCAATTCGCTGAGTACCGCGCGAATTCGGACGAGCGCGTCGTCGAGCGTGGTGGGTTGTGCTGGTGTCATGACGCTCCTAGGGCGAGCTCGTGGCCGGCGATCGCGTCGAGCAGTGCGATGGTGTAAGGCTCACGCGGACTGGAGAACACGTCGTCGGTGGGTCCTTGTTCGACGATGACGCCCTGTCGCATGACGGCCACCTGATCGGAGATCGCCGACACCACCGCGAGATCGTGGGAGATGAACACGTAGGTGAGTCCGCGGTCGGCCTGGAGGCGTTGCAGTAGCTCGAGGATCTGCGCCGCGACCGAGACGTCGAGAGCCGAGGTCGGCTCGTCGAGCACCACGATCTCCGGTTCCACCACGAGGGCGCGCGCAATGGCCACCCTTTGCCGCTGTCCGCCGGACAGCTCCCGTGGATGTCGCTTGGCGAAATCGGCAGGCAGCGCGGCCGCCTCGAGTGCGGCCGCGACGCGGTCGGCGTTCTCTCGCCGGCGTCGCCGTCCCGCCCCGGGCAGCAGTGAGGCCGGCTGGAACGACCTCAGCGGTTCCTCCACGACGTCGAAGACGTCGAATCGGGGGTCGAACGACGAGTAGGGATTTTGGTAGACGACCTGGATGTGCCGACGCAGCAACCGGTAGGCACGCCCGCTCAACTCGGTGACGTCGGTGCCGAGGACGTCGACCCGACCCGACGTTGCCGGGGTCACGCCGGTGATCACCCGTGCGGTGGTGGACTTCCCGCTGCCGGACTCCCCGACGAGGGAGAACGTCTGTCCGCGCCGGACCTGGAACGAGATCCCGTCCACTGCGGGTACGTCGCCGTAGACCTTGGTCAGGTCGGTCACCTCGATGGCGACGTCGGGGTCGTTGGGCGTGACCGATGACCGGAACGCCTTCTTGGATACTGCCTTTCGCGGAACGCTGTCCAGTAGATGGCGGGTGTACTCGTGCTGCGGATCGGCGATGACGCCGGTCGTTGGCCCGAACTCGACGATGCGGCCGTCCCGCATCACACCGATGAGGTCGGAGCGGTCGGCGGCAACGCCGAGGTCATGGGTGATGAGGACGATGCTCGTTGACGACAACGTGCGCAGTTCGTCGATGAGGTCGAGCACCTGCTTCTGCACCGTGGCATCCAGCCCCGACGTCGGTTCGTCGGCGACGATCAGGTCCGGGCTGCCGGCCACCGCCGCCGCGACCAGTACCCGCTGTCGCATGCCGCCCGATAGTTCGTGGGGATACTGCCGGTAGACCCGCTCGACGTCGGTGAATCCGACCAGTCCGCAGAGTTCGTGCACCCGTTCACGACGTTCGTCGTCGTCGAGGTCGGTGTGCAGGCGCAGCACGTCCTCGACCTGGTACCCCACCCTGCGGACCGGGTCGAGCGAGATCGTCGGATCCTGGGGTATCAGAGCCAATGAGCCACCACGGATTTGGCGCCACTCCTTGGGCCGAAGTCCGGTGAGGTCCCGGCCGCGGAAGGTGATGCGCCCGGCAAGCACGTCACCGTTGTCGGGTAGCAGCCCGAGGATCGCGTGACCGGTCGTGGTCTTCCCGGAACCGGACTCACCGACGAGCGCGAGTACCTGGCCCGCTCCGACGTCGAATCCGACGTCGTGCACAACGGGTCGCACGCTGGTGCCGAGGCGGTACCCCACCGTCAGGCCCTGCACGGACAACACGGGTGGCGATGTCATCGTGAGCTCCGCTTCGACAGATGGCGGGAGATGTTGTTGGTGGCCAACACCACCGCGACGATCGCCAGTGCGGGGAACAGCGTGAGCCAGCCACGGGTGGCGATGTACTTGCGCCCGTCGGAGACCAGCAGGCCCCATTCGGGTTCCGGTGGTTGGGCGCCGAGCCCGAGAAAGCTCAGAGACGCGATCCAGATGATGGCGATCCCGAGCTGCACCGCGATCAGCGAGACGGTGGTTGCCACCGAGTTGGGGATGACGTGCCGCCGCAGGATGGTGAATGTGGTGGCCCCGCTGGTGATTGCGGCCTCGACGTAGTTGCTCGCCTTGACTCGCAGCACCTCGGACCGAATCAGCCGGGCGAACGTGGCCGACGTCGTCAGGCCCACCGCGATCGCTGCGGGCACCAGCCCGGCGTGGCCGGTCCTGGCCGTGTACAGCACCACGATGGAGATCGCCAAGAGGAATCCCGGGATGGAGAGCAGGACGTCGATGAGCCGCATCAGCACGGTGTCGCCGAAGCCGCCGAACCAGCCCGCAACCGCACCGAGCACCGACCCGACGACCACCGCTACCGCCACCGCGATACTCGCCCCCAGCAGGGATGCGCGCGCCCCGTATACGATGCGCGCGTACAGGTCCCGGCCGAGAAGGTCGGTTCCGAACCAGTGCTCCGCCGACGGCGGCCGAAGTTTGAGACTGTTGTCGATCGCGATCGGGTCGTAGTGCGTGAACGCGCCGGGGATCAGCGCCCAGAGCAGCGCGACGGTGAAGACGGCCACCGAAGTCACCAGCACCCAGTGGGAGCTCAGCCAGTGTGCCGTCCTCGGCGCCAACGCTGCTCGGCGCGTTGCCACGTCGGTGGTCTTCTCGTGCGGTTCCTGACCGGCAGTTGGCTGCTCGACGACGACGATGCTCATGGCATCGACATTTCGACCGGCAGGCGGCGGGGGACGCGAAGGGTCGGCAGCGCCGCGACCTCGCGATCGGCCTCGCCCGCCGTGACACTCGGGCGAACCCGGCGGCCCGAGACCCGCTGTGCCTTTCCATTCACCAGAACCCGGGGATCGATGAACGGGTAGGCGATGTCGACCAGAAAGTTCACGATCACGTAGGCCAGGGCCGCGATGAGCACCACACCCTGCAGCACCGGCAGATCCTGTGTGCTGACCGCTCCCACCGTCAGCTGACCGACACCCGGTCGGGCGAACACCGCCTCGGTCACGACGGCACCGGCGATGAGCTCACCGCACGCCAACCCCAACAGGGTCAACACCGGCATCGACGAGTTGCGCAGAACCCCCCGGCGGAAGATGTAGGCCTCCCCGGCACCGCGGGCATGGAGCACATGGGCGAAGGGCTGCTCTCGCACGGAGCGGATCGACGTGGTGAACACCTGGGCAAGCGGCGCGGCGACGAGGATGCCCAGAGTGATCGCCGGGGCGAGCAATGCCACGAAGGAACCGTCATCGGAGGCCGGTATCAGGCGAAAACCGAACGAGAAGAACTGCAGCAGCAGGATTCCCACCACGAAGGTGGGAATTGAGCCGAACAGGGCAGGGAACGACCCGACCAGCTCACGCACCGATTTCCACGGGGCATAGTTGGCAACGATCCCGATGAGTACGGAGAACACCACACCGAACGCCAGGGCCAATCCGGTGAGGGCGAGGGTGCTCGGCAGAGCGGCGCCGACCAATTCGGTCACGGTCCGGCCGTCGGTCAACGAGTACCCGAGATCTCCTCGTAGGGCGGCGGTCAGTGCCGAGCCGTACTGAACCCACAGCGGCCGATCGAGTCCGTAGTACTCGATCAAGACCTGGGCCTGTTCGGGTGATATCTGTGCTTCCGGGTTTTGGATGCGGTTGTGCACGGCATCACCAGGTAGCGCGCTCAGTAAGAGGAACGACACGGTGTAGGCAGCCCACAGAACCAGCACCGCCTGCCCGAACCGCTTCAGGATGTACGTTCGCATGTCGGCCGCCTATCCGTTGATCCACGTGTCGTAGAACCAGGACCGGCCGGTCGACTCGGTGGCGAATCCCTGGACGCTGGGGGCCAGCCCGAACACCTGGGTCTCGTCGTAGAGCGGGATCGAGTAACCCTCGGCGAAGATGTCATCCTCGATCGCCTGGATTGCGACCTTGCGCTTCTCCGGATCGAACTCGTATGACTGCGCCGCGAGCAGTTCGTCGAGCTTCGTATCCGCAGGGTGCTTCTCGAGGACGTCCTGACGATCGCTCCCATACGACGTCCGCAGCACGCTGGGCTCTGCGGTAGAGGTCTGCCCCTGGGTGAAGAACCAGTCCTTCGCCGTCTGCTCCTGGGCCTCGTACTCGGTGAGCGACGGACTGGTCAGCGTGATCTCGACGCCCGCCTCGCGCCACTGCGACTGCAGCACCTCGAGAACCGATTGCGACACTTGGTAGTACGGTGCAACACGCTGATGAATGCTGAGCCGCGTGCCGTCCTTGATGCGGATGCCGTCGGGCCCGGGTCGCCAACCCGCGGCGTCCAGTAGCGACTTCGCCTTCTCGAGGTCGTACTTCAGATAGCTGCTGGAGTCGCCGCGCAGCGGCGTGTCCTTCACCAAGGCGCCGGTCGGGATCGGGTAGTTGGACGAGAGCACCGCCTTGTTGATCGCCTGGCGGTCCGTTGCGGCCTGCAGTGCCAGCCGAACCTGCTTGTCCTGCAACGGGGAATCGGGGTTGTCCAACCGCACGGTCAGATCGTTGGTCTCGCCCTGCACCGGAATGGCCACGAGGGTTCCCCCGCCCGAGGTCACCGTCTCCTCGTCATACGGGGCGACGTTCCTGGCGATCTGCGTCTCCCCCGACTGCAGTGCGCCCACCCGGGTGCCCGCCTCGGGCACCGTCTTGAACACGATTCGCTCGAGGTACGCCTTGCCTGCATGCTTGGACCCCGTCGGCGGCCAGTCGTAGTCGTCGCGCCGCTTGAGGGTGACGCCGGTCGTGCCACTGACGGACTCGACGACGAACGGGCCGGTCCCCACCCAGTTGCGCAGGTCGCCCTGGCCGTTGAGGTCCTTCTCGAGTGTGGCCTTGCCCAGGATCGAACTGGCCCGGTAGTTGGACAGGATCTGGATGAAGCCGGCGTTCGGCTTCGAGAGCTTGACCACCACAGTGCGGTCGTCGACGACATCCGTACCGGCGTAGTCGGTCCAGAACGGATCCTGGGTGATGCCTAGGCCCTTGTCCCCGAAACCGTGCTGGTCGAAGTTGAGCTTGACCACCTGTGCGTCGAGCGGGCTGCCATCGCTGAACGTGACGCCGGGTTTGAGCTTGAAGGTGTAGGCAAGGTGGTCGTCACTGATCTGGTAGGACTCCGCCAGCCACGGCTTGTAGTCACCGGTCGCCGGGTCCTGCCAGATCAATCGTTCCGCCAGATTGTTGGCGACCTGACTGTTCGACCAGATCGAGTTGGTCGGCTTCCAAGCCTGGTACTCGACCGGATCGTAGAACGTGAGTGTTCCGCCGTAGACGGGGTCCCCGGCGGGTTCTTTGGTGGAGGAGTTCCCGCCACAGGCCGCGACCATCGTAGCGGCCATGGCGACCGCTGCCGAAGACAGCATGAGACGTCGGAATCGTTTGGCAAACACCGAGGTTCGTCCTTTCCAGCAAAGAACCACAGACGTGTCGTCGGTACTGTGCGGCCAGCACGGCCGGCGACAGGACACGTCGAGAATCCACACCGGTCGCGCAGATACTGGAAGCAGTCAATCATCCGACGGATGGTGCGTCACCGATTCAGTTCACACTGATCGCAAGCAGATCAACAACATTCGACCGCAGTAGGCTTACTCACTGTCGGACTCGTGTGTCGCTGGTGCACTGGGCCCGAAACAGCTTGCCGTCCGCCGTATTCGGCGCTGCACACAGATGGGACATCGGGGAGTGACTGCCTTCGAGGCCACCGCGACGACGCCCGCGGACGCGGTGACTGCCGCCGACCTGGAGCCGTTCATCGCCAGGGCCAAGGCGCACGCCGATGCCGTGCTGCGTCCCGCCGCGTTGCAAACGGACAGGGAGGGGGTCACACCTGCCGGGGTGGCCCAGCTCGCCGGCCTCGGCTTGCTCAACCACACGGCACCGGCAGAGTTCGGCGGCGCCGCCATCGGGCGCGCCGGCGACCGCCGTCTGCACGAGATCGTCGCCGGCTCCTGTTTCAACACCTGGTTGGTATGGGCTCAGCACGCGCCAATGGTCGGCCGCCTGGCAATGGAGTATCAGAAGGGCGCAGAACTGACGAGCGTGTCGCGCGACGTGCTTGCTGGGCGCGTGCTGCTCGGCGCGGCGATCAGCGACGTCCGGCGGTTCCCGCGGTCCTTCATCGCGGCCACCCGCACAGGTGACGGTTGGACGTTCGCCGGCACCATCTCCTGGGTCAGTGGGTGGGGCCTCAACACGGTGCTGGTGGTTGCCGCGGTCGAGGCCGCAACCCACACCGTGGTCACCGCGTTCGTCCCCATCGGTGAGCGGGTCAGGGCGACCCATCTCGAACTCGGGGCGGTCGGCGGCAGCCGCACCGAACGGGTGACTCTCGACGACGTGTTCGTCTCGGCGTCCGATGTCATCCTCACCCAGTCGCTGACCGATTGGCGCAAAGAGGATCTCGGCACGGCCGGCGATACCCGGCCGCAGTACTTCGGCCTGGCGGCGACCGTCCTCGACGAGCTCGAGGCAGGAGACAAAGGCAGCCGCCGCGTGGCCGCCGTATGGCGGCCGCGCATCGACGAATTGCGTGCCGACGCCTATGCCCTTGCCGACGAGGCGAAGGCCGCCGCGGACGAACGGCATCGCATCACGGAGCGGGTGGCCACCAAGGTCGCCGTCGGCGAGGCGCTCTCCACCGTCACTCGCGCACTCGTCGTGTCGCGGTCGGGACGAGGCATCACCCTCGATGACACCGCGCAGCTACATGCAAGGTCAGCTTTGTTCTTGCTCGTCCAGGGACAGAGCTCGGATGTGCGAGACACCCAGCTCGCCAACCTCGCCCGTTGACCAGGCGACCCCATTTCATCCTCGTATCGAACAGGAACAGCGATGAGCACCGAATTCCTCTGGTACATCCCAAACCAGGTCGAGCCCGGCCATCGGGGTGACACGACCATCGAAGGCCACAACAGCCTGGAGACGTTGGTGAGCCACGCGATCGCGCTCGAGGACAACGGATGGGCGGGAGCACTGATCGGCGCAGGATGGGGCCGCCCGGACACCTTCACGGTGGCGGCCGCGCTGGCGGCGCGCACGACGACGTTCGAACCGCTCATCGCGATCCGCCCGGGTTACTGGCGGCCGGCCAACTTCGCCGCCGCCGCGGCGACCCTCGATCACCTCAGCGGAGGACGTGTCCGGGTGAACGTCGTCTCCGGCAAGGACGATCTCGCCGCGTATGGCGACTCCGATGGAGACCAGGCCGACCGATACGCAAGAACCCGGGAGTTTCTCCAGCTGGTTCGCAAACTGTGGACCGAGGAGAGCGTGACCTACCGCGGTGAGCACTTCCAGGTGGAGAACTCAACAGTGGTGCCCCGCATCGACGTCCGCGGCGCCCGGCATCATCCCAAGCTGTATTTCGGCGGCGCCTCGGATGCGGCCGAACGGGTTGCGGCCGCGGAGGCCGACGTCCAACTGTTCTGGGGCGAAACCCTCGACGGCGTCGAAGGGCGTATCGAACGGTTGAAGAAACTGAGCGATGAGGTCGGCCGCGAGCACCCACCCCTGGAGTTCGGGCTGCGCGTCACCACCTTCGTGCGCGATACCACCGACCAGGCCTGGGCCGATGCGGAGGCCAAGGTCACCGAGATGGCTGCCGTCCAGAAGGACAGCCGAGTCGGCGAACACGGAGCCCTACCGCAGAACCCGCACCGGCGGACCGCCGTCGGTCAGCGACGCTTGCTCGACCTCGCCGCGCGGGGCGAGGTCCTCGACGACAACCTGTACACGAAGCCGGGCCAGTTCGGCGGTGGCGGCGCAGGCACGACCTGGCTCGTCGGATCCCCCGACGACGTCGCGAAATCGCTGCGCAAGTACCAGGACCTCGGGATCACCCACTTCGTGCTGTCCGACACTCCCTATCTACGGGAGATCGAACGGCAGGGCAGCCAGCTGTTGCCCGTTCTGCGCGGATGACCGCCGAGACCCATTCCGCCGCAACTGATCTCATCGCACCTAGCGTCGACGCCAAGCACCGTCGGCTACTCATCGCGGTGTTCGCGATCAGCAGTTCCGTTGGCTACGTCGCGATGATCCAGATCATCCCGGTGATACTCGTCCCGATGGCCACCGATCTCGGCACCTCCCGCACGGCCGTCGCCGCAGCTTCCACCGTCTCCACGCTCACGGGCGCACTGGCTGCCTTCCCCGCCGGGCGTGTTCTCGATCGGTACGGCGGGCGCGCGGTGATGACTTCCGGCGCGGCAATTGGCGCGATCGCCGTGGTGCTCTGGGCCCAGGCGAACTCACTGCCGATGGTGTACGTCAGCTTCGTGCTCATCGGCTTCTCCATCACGATGTGCACGTACGAGGCCGCGTTCGCGGTACTGGTGTTCGCGACCGAGCCCGGTCATCGTGATCGGGCCATCATCACCGTCGCGATGTTCGCCGGTCTAGCGACCTATCTCGTCTATCCGGTCCTCGGCTGGATGAACGGCGAGTTCGGCTGGCGGACAACCCTGCTCGTTCTCGCGGTTGTGTTCGGCGTGACAGCGGTGCCGGGTCATCTGTGGATCATCCCGTCGGGGGCCGTCCACCGTAGGCAGGTCGCGCACCGAAACGGTGTGCCCATCGGCGCCGCCTTGCGGCAAGGTCGGTTCTGGCTGCTGCTGATCGCCTTCGTCGGACAGGCGGGCTCGGTGTCCGCATTCCTGCTCCTCGCGGTTGCCTATCTCGTGGACGTTGGTCATTCGATGACAGCCGCCACGGCGATGTTGGTCGCCATCGGGGTCATGCAGATCCTGTCGCGGCTCGTGCTGACCACGTTCGCCCGTCGGATCCGACTGGTGCCGGCCACGTCGGTCGCCTTCGCGATTCAGGCATTGGGACTCCTCCTTCTGCCACTCGCTGGACTGTCGAACCCGCTGTGCGTGCTGTGCATCGCCGCCGTCGGGGTGGGCCAAGGCATCGGCGTGATCGCCCGACCTGCCATCCTTGCGGACAGTTTCGGAGTAGCGCACTTCGCAAGCGTGCTCGCCGCGATCACGGTGCCGATGGCCATTGCCCGCGCCGGGATGCCCCTGCTTGGCGCATGGCTCGGCGATTGGCGCTTCCTGATGATCTGTGGCGCACTGGCATTGGTCGGCGCACTCGCACTGCTCCCGATGGTGCGGGTGCGGCCGATGGATGCCGCTGCTGCGCTTTAGAAGAGGCCCGGCGTCGTCGGTGGCACGTCGTCGAGAAATGCACTCACCATCGGCTCCAGTACGTCCGACTCCCCCGAGAGACCGACGTGCGACATCGCAGGCAGGACCACCAAGCGCGCGGCAGGAACCTTCTGCAGAACGCCCGTCGCCGCGGCCTCCTCGTCGCATCCACCTCGTAGCGCGAACATCGCCACCGCATGCTCCGGCTTCACGCCGTCCGCATCACCGACGATGACCATCGTCTTTGCGCGAATCGAACGCATCTCGTCGTCACTGATGTCCTGGTCGTTGACGTTGAGGTCCCTCATCTTCTCGAGATAGGCGTCAAATGCGTTGGTATCCGGCGTGTGTTTCATGAACGCCGTCTCGACGGGTGTTCCGGCGAAGTCCTTGGCGCTGAGGCCTTGGATGGCCTCGAACACTGCCGGATGCCAGCCGTCCTTGCGGAAGGTCGCTGACATCGAGACCAACTTGCTCACCAGCGACGGGTGGCGGATCGCGAGCTGCAGCGCGACCCCGCCGCCTTGCGAGTAGCCCATCACGTCCGCGCACTCAATCTCCAAGGCGCGGAGCAGCGCCGCGGCATCGTCGGCGAACTGTTCGTATGACATCTCCCGTGAGGTATCCGCGGTACGGCCGTGGCCCTGTTGGTCGAACACGATCACGGCGCGCCGTGGGATGAACGCGTCCACCCACGCCTTCATCGAATCGGTGCCCATGAACGCGCCGGGGATCAACAGCAATGGAGGCTTCGACGTGCTGAGCTCGCCGTACACCTCGTAGTAGAGATTCAGTCCGTTGATCGGCAGGTATCCACTGCACGACGGTGTGGCTACCATGACTTCTCCCTTCCACTGAGACAGACCCTCGAGTCAGGAGAAACTCATCGTCATGGGAGAAGCTGCGATGACGCCGATCGCGCACGGCGAGCACTACACATCGTTCGAGTTTGGGGATCTGGTGATCGTCTCGCTGCGGGATGGTTACGTCGACATGCCTCCGTCGAGACTTCGCAACGAGTCCGGTGAGCCGCTGCATCCGCTGCCCGATGCGGTC
>JAOPVF010000551.1 GCA_025963195.1 Mycobacterium sp.
CCGCGGATCTGCACATCGCCGAACCGGTCGTGAAGTCGCAGCTGCACGTGGCGCTGCACACCCTGCGGCGCTCCCTTGTCGACCCACCGAATGGTGAGAGCGCTACTCCTCGTCGTCGATGACGTGGACGGCCGCCTCTTCGGCGGAGGCGGCACTTCCGTCGATGCCGACGTCACTCGCCAGCATGTCCGATTCGTCGTCGGGGTTCACTCCCTCGTCCGGCGCGACGAGCCGGCCCGCGCGGCGGTCGCCGACCTCCTCGTCTTCGGAGAAATCGGAGCCGGGATCGTCGTCGTCGAGCTGCATCGCCGGATCGGGTTCCTCCTCGGAAAGAAGCTCGTCCAGCGTCTCGTGGTCGCGGGGGTCCTTCCACTTCTCCGGCGGCGAATAGCCCTCGTCAAGGATGTCGTCGACGCCGCGGTCGACGAGGGTGTCTTCCTCGGGCAGTTGATCGTCGTCATCGGTGCTGTACAGGCCGGCCGACTCTTCTGGGGTCTCTGGGCTGCTCATAGTTCAACGCTACCCATGACTCAACGATGTCACATCTACGATGCACTCATGACCGAAGACTTCGCCGTCGCCGACGTTCCCTTCACCCACGATCCCTGGGTCGCCGCGAGGCACCGCTACGACGGGATGCCCTATCGCCGGGTCGGAACCTCAGGTCTGCTGCTGCCCGCGATCTCGCTGGGCCTTTGGTACAACTTCGGCGACAACCGGCCGTTCGACACCCAGCGGGAAGTGCTTCGCTACGCCTTCGACCGCGGCATCACCCATTTCGACCTCGCGAACAACTACGGCCCGCCCTACGGCTCGGCCGAGGAGAACTTCGGCCGCATGCTGCGACGCGACTTCAAGCCGTACCGCAACGAGTTGGTCATCTCCACCAAGGCCGGGTGGGACATGTGGCCTGGCCCATACGGTCAGCTCGGCGGCCGCACCTACGTGCTGTCCAGCCTGGACGAGTCGCTGGACCGGCTGGGACTCGACTACGTCGACATCTTCTATTCGCACCGCATCGACCCGAACACTCCGCTCGAGGAGACCATCGGGGCACTCGACACCGCGGTGCGGGCTGGCAAGGCGCGCTACGTCGGCATCTCGTCCTATTCGGCCGCCAAGACCGCGGAGGCCGCGGCGATCGCTCGGAAACTGGGCACGCCGCTGGTCATCCACCAGCCGTCGTACTCGATGCTGAACCGGTGGATCGAGGGTGATCTCGTCACCGAGTTGAAGAACGCGGGCATGGGCGCGATCGCCTTCACCGCGCTCGCGCAGGGCCTGCTGACCAACCGCTATCTCGAGAAGCCCGCGGCCGACATCACCCGCGCCACCGAGCGCCCGACCTTCGACGACGAACTGGTCACCGACGAGGTGAACGAGCGGCTGCGGGGACTCGCCGGCATCGCCGAGCGGCGCGGCCAGTCGTTGGCGCAGCTGGCGCTGGCCTGGGTGCTCCGTGACCCGACGGTCGCGTCCACGCTGGTCGGCGCCTCCAGCGTCGCTCAGCTCGAGGAGAACCTCGGCGCGCTCGACAACTTGGACTTCACCACAGAGGAACTCGCCGAGATCGACAGGCACGCTTCGGAATCCGGCATCGACCTGTGGCGGGAGAGCTCTGATCTGTGACATCGCGAGCTTCGCCGTCGACCGGCTCCTGCTGGACTGCGACGGTGTCCTCGTCGACTCACACGACGCCGCTGCCGCCGCCTGGAATCTGTGGGCCAAGCGCTCCAGCAGGAATCGCGTCGGCGCGCGCGGCGGGCGTGGAGACCGTCATCGGGGTCGGTGCCAATGCTCGCACCGCCGAGGTGACGCTCGTGGTCGGCGACCTGACCGGCGTCCGCTTCGACGGACGCAAACTGCGAATCGACGCCGGCACGATCCTCGACCGGTAGTCATCCGAGCGGCGTCAGGGCCTCCGCCGCGGCGATGGTGACCGAGCGGTGGAGGTCGGGCATGCCGAGCAACGTCCCCTCGTGTTCGACGGCGGTGGCGCCGAAGCGTAGGGCGTTGGCCAACGCGTCGGCATGCGTCGCGCCGGCATGCACGGCGGCCAGCCAACCGGCGAGAAACGCGTCGCCGGCCCCCACGGTGTTCACGACGCGGTGCGCGGCGGCGCGGCCGTGCAGCGGCGTCGGCAGGTCGGCGTCGACGAGCAGGGCGCCGTTGTGACCGAGGCTGATCAGCACGGTGCGCACCCCATGCGCGATCAACACGTGTGCCGCATCGGCCACGTCACCGAGCGTGGTCAGGCCGCGGCCGGCGAGCTCCGCGAGCTCCTCGGCATTGGGCTTCACCATGTGCGGCAGTCGATCGCCGTGCTGCGAAAGCACGCGCGTCAGAGCGGGTCCGGAGGAATCGACGGCGACGAGCCGGCCTTCGGACCTGGTATCGGCCACGGCGTCGGCAAAACGCTGCAGCGTGAATCCTCCGGGCAGACTTCCCGCCCACAGCACCCACTCGCCAACGTCGCTGCCTGCCAAAGCCGCTGCGCACGTCGCGTCGACCTCGTCGTCCGACAGCTGGGGGCCGGGCTCGTTCACCTTGGTACTTTGCCCGTCCGCCTCGATGAGTGAGATGTTGCTTCGCACCGCGCCGGTGATCGGCACGTCGACGTGCTCGAGACCAAGATCGTCCAACAGCGAGGCGATTTCGTAGCCCGCGCTACCCCCGATCGGAAGCACCGCGCGCACGTCGACTCCGGCACCGTGCAGTGCCAGGGCGACATTGACGCCCTTGCCGCTCGGCTCCACCATCGTGGCAGTGGCCCTATTGACGTGACCGCGCGCGAAGCGGTCTAGATGAAGGGTCCGATCCAGGCTGGGGTTCGGCGTCACCGTGGTGATCATCCGGCCACCTCGACGGTGACGTCCGCAGCCAGTAACCGCTTGCGTTGCCCGGCGGTGATGGCATCGTCGGTGACGAGGACGTCGACATCCTCGAGGGTGGCGTGCCTGGCGTGACTCTCGCGGTCGAACTTGCTGGTGTCGATGAGGAACACCCGTTGCCGTGCGGCGGCGAGCATCTCCTGCTTGACTCTGGCCTCCTCGACGTCCGGCGTGGTGAGTCCGCGGCTGAACGACAGCGCGTTGGTGCCCAGGAACGCCACGTCGACGTTGATCCCGGCGAGTGCGGCGACGGTGAGGGGCCCCACCGCCGCCATCGTCTCCGGTCGTACCCGGCCACCCAGACTGACGGCGGCAATACCGCGCTGCAGCAGCGTGGCCAGTACCGGCACGGCGTTGGTGTAGACCACGAGCTCGCCGTTGGATGGCAACAACTCGGCCAACCTGGACGTCGTGCTGCCCGCGTCGAGCAGGATGGTGCCGCCGTCGGGCACGAAGCGCAGTGCGTGCCTGGCGATGGCGAGCTTCTGCTCGGCCCGTTCGGTCCGGGAGGCGACGTTGGGCTCATCCTGTCTGCGCTGACAGGGAATGGCGCCTCCGTGCACGCGCCGCAGCAGTTGACCCGCCTCGAGCTGAGCCAGGTCCTTGCGGACGCTTTCCGCGCTGACGCCGAAGAGTTCTGCCAGCCGGGCGCTTTCGACGCGCTGTTCGGTGTCGAGCAGGCGAAGCACCTCGGCCTGCCGCTCGTCGGCGAACCACGTCCGGTTCTGGTTACCCGTCGTCATCGCGCGGCCAGATGATCGTCGGGACCGATCGCTCCGGTGGCCCGCGCTGCCAGTACGGCCGCGCCGAGCGCACCTGCCTCTTCGACGGCCGAGACCTCGAGATGGTCGAATCGGGTCGTCTTCGCGCGCATGACTTCGTGGCTGTGCCGCCATCCGCCGGTGACGACGACGCGCGTGGCGGGGCCGACCACGCCATCCATCGCGCGGTGTAGGTCGAGCGCTTGGTCGGCTGCGGCCGCGACCACCGCCTTCCAGAGTTCGCCGGGCCCAACCCCGCCGGCGATCCCGCCGAGCGTCAGTCCGTCCGAGCCGAGACCGCCGACCACGACCCGGCCTTCGGGAGCATGTTCGGCGGCCGCGTCGAGTGCTGCCAGCTCGTCAGGGCCAACGCCGAGCAGTTCGAGCACGCGGTTCTGCGCCAGCCCGCCCTCAGTGCCACCGAGCAGGCTCCAGTGGCCCGGCCGGATGCTCGGATCAGTCGTGATGCCCGCAGCGGCGAGCCTGCTGACGTCGGCGCGGCTGGGCACGCGAGGCACGGTGCGCACCAACGCTTCTGCCGTGCCCGACGAATCCAGCTCGTCGCCGGCCCCAGCCGCGCGAGCGCCGAGCGCGGACGCCTGGTGATCGTGACCGGCGAGCACGAGCACCGCCCCGCGCAGGAGTGGGCTGACCGCGTCGGACGTCACCGTGCCGACCGGGATGCCCGCCTGAACCAGCGGCGGCATCAGCTCGCGATGGGCGCCGGACCAGGCCAGCGCATCGTCCCACCAGTCGCACTTCGCCACGTCGAGCCAGCCGGTGCGCCCGGCCAGGGACAGCTCGATCGCGATCTCGCCGCCGAGACCGCGCACCACCCACCCGCCCACGTCGAAGCGCAGAGTGGCGGCGCGACTGGCCGGTTCGTGCTCGAGCAGCCAGCGGTGCTTGGTGAGGGCGAACTGGCCCCGCAGCGGCTTGCCCGCGATACCGCCGAACGTCTCGGCGCCCAGGGCACTTGCGAGGTCGGCGACCTGCGCACCGTCGCGGTCGTCGTGCCAGGCGATCACCGGCGCCAGTGGCCGTTCGTCGGCGTCGGTGAGCACGCCGGACTCCCCCATGCTGGTGACGCCGACCGCTCGCACGGGCACGCCAGCCGCCTCGGCGGCCGCACTCAACGCGTCGAAGGCGCTGCGCCGCAAGGAATCTGCATCGATATCGGTGCCGCATGGGCCGACGTTCCACGTGGTGGTGGCGCGACCGGTGCCGAGTTCCTCGCCGTCCTCGCCGTACACCACGGCCTTGCTCGACGTCGTACCGACGTCGAGCCCAGCGAAGGCGGCCATCGGCGCTCCTACCGTTGCCTGAATTAGTTGCCGAGATTGGGGTTGCGTGGATATGGTTGCGTATTGTTGGAACCTAGTCAACCCCGCATCGAGCGAGCAGGAGTGCCATGTCGCTGGTCACGACCGCAGAACTGATCCGCGAGGCGCACCGGCGCGGTGGCGGCGTCGCAGCGTTCAACGTCATCACGCTCGAGCACGCAGAGGGCATCATCGCAGGCAGCCGCCGGTCCGGTCGCCCGGTGATCCTGCAGGTGAGTGAGAACACCGTGAAGTTCCACGGCGGCCAGATTCGTCCGCTGGCGGCAGCGCTCAACGCCTTGGCCTCCGAAGCGGATACTCCGGTCAGCTTGCATCTCGACCACGCGGAGAACGCGGACCTGTGGCACGGTGCTGCACGGGCCGGGTACTCGTCGGTGATGGTCGACTGTGGCTCGCTACCTCACGATGAGAACGTCGCCATCACGGCCGATGTCACCAAACTTCTGCACCAGCAAGGGCTTTCGGTCGAGGCCGAGCTCGGTTACGTGGGCGGCAAGGACACCCAGGTGGCCAGCGCACACGCGCCGGGGGTGCGCACCGATCCGCAACAGGCCGCCGAGTTCGTCGCCGCGACAGGCGTCGACGCGCTGGCTGTTGCCGTCGGAAGCTCGCACGCCATGACGACGCAGACGGCAGAACTCGACCTCGACCTCGTTGTCGCGCTGCGCGATGCGGTGCCCGTACCGCTGGTGCTGCACGGTTCCTCCGGTGTGCCCGACGACACCATGCGCGCGGCCATCCGGGCAGGCATCGTGAAGGTCAACGTCGGCACCGCGCTCAACGTGGCCTACACCAACGCACTGCGCGAGGCGCTTGCCGCCTCGACGAAGGCCGACCCGCGGGCGCCACTGGAGGACGCCCGCGCCGCGGTCGCCGACACCGTCGCCAGGCTGCTCGACGTCATCGGCGGGTGACGGTCAGCAGCTCGACTTGTACGCCGCCGCGCCGCCATCGCCGTCCAGGTTCTCCTTCGTGATGATGGTGAAGCCGGTCTGCACGTCCTTGGTGTTCTTGCCGCCATCGAGCGCGGTCACGGCCTCGTCGATGCCGAACTTGCCGATGAGACCTGGCGCCTGGGCAACCAGTGCCTGGACGGTGCCCTCCTTCAGCGCCTGGATCTGATTCGGGCCTGCGTCGAAGCCGACGATCTTCACCTGACCGCCCTTGCCTGCCTGCTTGACGCCGGTGGCCGCGCCTTCGGCGGCAAACAGATTGGCGGCGAAGACGCCGACGAGATCGGGGTCCTTCTGCAGCTGGGCACCGATGAGCTGGGCGGCGGTAGCGGGGTCGTCGTGGCTGTACTGCACGCCGACGTAGGTGAACTTGGGGTCGGCCTTCACGGCGTCCTCGAAGCCCTTGGTCCGGGCATCGGTCGTCGAGATGCCGGGATCGACTCCCATCACCATGACCTTGCCGCCCTCGGGATGCAGCTTCTTGATGGCGTCGAACGCCGCCTTGCCGCCGCCGAGATTGTCGCTGGCGATCGCGGACACCGCAAAGGACGGGTCGTTCGTGGTGGTGTCGACGAGCACGACCTTGATCCCGGCTGCGGCCGCCTGCTCGAGGGGCTGCTGCATGGCCTGCACGTCGGTGGGTGCGACCAGCAGTGCGTCGGGCTTGCCGGCGACGATCGAGTCGACGATGGGCTTCTGCAGTGTCGGGTCGAACTTCTGGGCGCCCTGGGTGTTGACAGTGACGCCAAGCTTGGCCGCCTCCTCCTGCGCGCCGCACTGCATCGTGATGTAGAACTGGTCGCCCGCAACGCCCTGTAGGAACTGAATGTTGTAGTCCTTGCTGGCCTTGGCCGGGGCGGTCACGGTGGTGGCCGCCGCCTCGGACGTGCCAGGGGCGCCGCTCGACGTGTCACCGGTGCCGCTCGACTGCGGCTTCGACGACGTGCACGCCGGGAGTGTGAGCACTACCGCTCCTAATGCTCCCGCGACGAGCATTACGCGCTTACGGTTCACTGGCGTTCCTTTCATTGGGAGCCTCTGCGTTTGAAGAGGCTTCTTGTCCGCGCACTGCGCATGGCCGCGGCGCGCCTGGTTTGGTCGAC
>JAOPVF010000555.1 GCA_025963195.1 Mycobacterium sp.
CGGCCGTCACAGTTTTGGTAGAGGTCTCCCATTCTTGGGAATTTGCTGTAACCTCGGTCACATGAAGTCCGCAAACTTGCAGATCACCGATTACGACGTCGCAGGCAGGCGCGACGGTCGCGATGCCGCCGTCTTCTCCACGGAGCTGTCGGAAGTCCTGACGCAAGAGCTCCACGGTGCGAGCGTGGCGCTCGGAGTGAGTGCCGACGACATTTTGCTCGCCGCGCTGGGCCGTGCGATCCAGCGAACCATCGGCGAAGGCGAAGTCGCCGTCGATCTACCGGGTCACGGCCACGCCATGTACCCCGTGAAGCTGGCCTGCGTTGGTCCGCAGCGTACGGACGCGACCGAGATGCTGGCAGGCGTTCACCACATGGTGGCGGCGGTATCGCTGCGCAGGACCGTAAACGGTGTGCCGGACGATCCACACGCCCAACCGCTGTCCGACATCCTGTTCGCCTACGACTCCTCGGAGCCCGCCCGGCTGGGGCATCCGCTCGAGCTCTGCGCCTACCGTCGTGGCGAGGTTCTCGCGCTGGACTGGTGGTACGACGCCCCCAGCTTCGAGGCCTACACCATCGAAGAGCTCTCCGAGCAACTCCCGTACGCGCTCATCGAGTTGACCTCGGAGGCCGCGACGCCCATGCTGGCCGGCGCCGAGCTGGCGATGGCGCACTAAACCAAAGAATTCGCCTCGCGAAACCCCGAGCCTCTAGGATCGAGGCACAGGCGCCGATCCGGCCATCACCGGGGAGCCTTCGGAAGAACGGCTCCGTCCAGCACGCAGTTGATCGAGCGCGCAGTTGGTCGAGCCCAGTAGAGCCGAACGGGTGGGCCCGTCATCGCCCGTATCGAGCGGCGCACTTTCCCGGGGCGAGCGAAGCGACGGGGACTAGATCCAGTGCGCAAGCGGGGTGGTACCGCGGCTCTCGCGCAGACGCGCGACGTCGTCCCCGTGCCTGACGTTTTGGCTTCCGAGACCGGAGGCCTCAATTTGGCACAGGAGACGACCACGCAGTGACTGCCTACCCGAAGCCGGCCGGCGGCGCCCCCAACTTCCCGCAGCTCGAGACCGAGGTGCTCGACTACTGGAGCTCCGACGGCACGTTCCGCGCCAGCATCGACCGGCGCGACGACGCCCCCGAATACGTGTTCTACGACGGCCCGCCGTTCGCCAACGGCCTGCCGCACTACGGCCACCTGCTGACCGGGTACGTCAAGGACATCGTGCCGCGGTATCGCACCATGCGGGGCTACAAGGTGGAACGGCGGTTCGGCTGGGACACCCACGGACTGCCCGCAGAACTCGAGGTGCAGCGTCAGCTCGGCATCACCGACAAAGCGCAGATCGAAGAGCTGGGCATCGACGAGTTCAACGCGGCCTGTCGTGCCTCGGTGCTCAAGTACACCAACGAGTGGCAGGCCTACGTCACCCGTCAGGCCCGTTGGGTCGACTTCGACAACGACTACAAGACGCTGGATCTCAGCTTCATGGAGTCCGTGCTGTGGGCGTTCAAGCAGCTGTGGGACAAGGGACTGGCCTACGAGGGCTACCGCGTGCTGCCGTACTGCTGGAACGACGAGACCCCGCTGTCCAGCCACGAGCTGCGGATGGACGACGACGTCTACCAGAGCCGGCAGGATCCTGCGCTGACGGTCGGCTTCCGCGTCGTGGCCGATGAGCGCTCGCGCCAAGAGCAGACAGCCGCAGCTGAACTCGACGGTGCCTACCTCCTGGTCTGGACGACGACGCCGTGGACGCTGCCGTCCAACCAGGCCGTCGCGGTCAATCCCGACGTGACCTACGTCGAGGTGCGCGGCAGCGACGGCCGACGGTACGTGCTGGCGCAGGCGCGCGTTGCGGCCTATGAGCGTGAACTGGGCGAGGAGCCCGAGGTCCTCTGTTCCTACCTCGGCAAGGATCTGCTCGGCACCAGCTACCTGCCGCCGTTCCCGTACTTCATGGACTCGCCCAACGCCTTTCGAGTGTTGCCCGCCGACTTCGTGAGCACCGAGGACGGCACCGGCATCGTGCACTTGTCGCCCGCATACGGCGAGGACGACAAGGCGACCACCGACACGGTGGGCATCGAACCAGTGACCCCGGTCGACACCAAGGGACGCTTTGACCGAACCGTGCCGGACTACGCCGGACAGCACGTGTTCGACGCCAACCCACAGATCATCCGCGACCTCAAGAACGGCACGGGCGCTGCGGCGGTCAACGGGGCGGTGCTGCTGCGTCACGAGACCTACGAGCACTCCTACCCGCACTGCTGGCGCTGCCGGAACCCGTTGATCTACCGCGCGGTGTCGTCGTGGTTCATCAAGGTCACCGAGTTCCGGGTCCGCATGGTGGAGCTCAACCAGCAGATCACCTGGTATCCCGAGCACGTCAAGGACGGTCAGTTCGGCAAGTGGCTGTCCGGTGCCCGCGACTGGTCGATCTCGCGAAACCGGTACTGGGGCAGCCCCATTCCGGTGTGGAAGTCCGACGATCCGGCCTACCCGCGTGTCGACGTGTACGGCAGCCTCGACGAGCTCGAACGTGACTTCGGCGTACGCCCGGACGATCTGCACCGGCCCTACATCGACGAGTTGACCCGCCCGAATCCCGACGACCCGACCGGGAAGTCGACCATGCGTCGCATCGAGGACGTGTTCGACGTCTGGTTCGACTCCGGCTCCATGCCGTACGCGCAGGTGCACTACCCGTTCGAAAATGCGGACTGGTTCGACACGCACAATCCGGCCGACTTCATCGTCGAGTACATCGGCCAGACACGTGGCTGGTTCTATCTGCTGCACGTGCTGGCGACGGCGCTGTTCGACCGGCCCGCCTTCAAGACCGTCGTATCGCACGGCATCGTGCTTGGCAGCGACGGGCAGAAGATGAGCAAGTCGCTGCGCAACTATCCCGACGTGAGCGAGGTGTTCGACCGCGACGGCTCCGACGCGATGCGCTGGTTCCTGATGGCGTCACCGATCCTGCGTGGGGGCAACCTGGTGGTCACCGAGCAGGGGATCAGGGAGGGTGTGCGGCAGGTGCTGCTGCCCTTCTGGAATGCGTACACGTTCCTGGCGCTGTACGCGCAGGAGAAGGGCACCTGGCGCACCGACTCGACGAACGTGCTGGATCGCTACGTCCTTGCCAAGCTGGCCGTGCTGCGCGACGACCTCACCGAGGCGATGGACACGTGTGACATCTCGGGAGCCTGCGATCAGATTCGGCAGTTCACCGAAGCGCTGACGAACTGGTATGTGCGACGGTCGCGTTCGCGATTCTGGGCCGAGGACCCCGATGCCATCGACACCCTGCACACCGTGTTGGAGGTCACCGGACGGCTGGCCGCCCCGCTGCTGCCGTTGATCTCCGAGGTGATCTGGCGCGGTATCACCGGGGAGCGCTCCGTGCACCTGACCGACTGGCCTGAGGCTGGTCTGCTGCCCGCCGACCCCGAGTTGGTGGCGGCCATGGACCAGGTGCGCGACGTGTGCTCGGCGGCGTCGTCGCTGCGCAAGGCGAAGAACCTGCGTGTGCGGTTGCCGCTGCCGAAACTGACTGTCGCGGTGGAATATCCGGAAAAGCTGCGCCCCTTCGTCGACTTGATCGCCGACGAGCTCAACGTCAAGTCCGTCGAGCTGACCGACGACATCGACGCCTACGGCCGGTTCGAGCTGACCGTCAACGCCAGAGTCGCAGGGCCGCGGATCGGCAAGGACGTGCAGGCCGCGATCAAGGCGGTCAAAGCCGGCGAGGGCGTGGTGAACCCCGATGGCACGCTGACCGCAGGCCCCGCCACCCTGTCATCGGAGGAGTACAGCTCCAGACTAGTTGCAGCAGAGCCGGATTCGACTGCTGCGCTGCCGGACGGAGCGGGGTTGGTCGTGCTCGACGGAACCGTCACCGATGAGCTCGAAGCCGAGGGCTGGGCCAAGGACCGGATCCGCGAACTACAGGAGCTGCGCAAGTCCACCGGGCTGGACGTGTCCGACCGGATCAGCGTCGTGATCGACGTGCCCGCCGAACGCGCCGGGTGGGCGGAGACCCACAGCGGGTTGATCGCGCGGGAGATCCTGGCCACCAGTTTCGAATTCGGCGAGCTGCCCGACGGCGCCGACATCGGCGACGGCGTGAGGGCATCCATCGCGAGGGCGTGAGCACGTCGCGCGAGGCGCCGAACCCAGCGCCCGAACTCACCCAGCGGTGACGCGGGCCGTCTGGCCGCCGAACGCGACGGTGTCACCGTGGTGCAACTGGCGGCCCCGACGGGTCTCGACCTCGCCGTTGACGCTGACCTGCCCGTCGGCGATGGCCGCCTTGGCATCCGAACCCGTGTCGATCAGATTGGCGAGTTGCAGGAATTGCCCGAGGCGAATCGACGCATCGCGGATCGGCACGTCGAGGACGGGTTGCGGCATGCGCGTCAGGCTATCTGCATAGCATCGGCAGTCGTGGATCGCTGGGTGCTGCACTTCGACATGGACGCGTTCTTCGCGTCCGTCGAACAGCTGACCCGCCCCACCCTGAGGGGGCGACCGGTGCTCGTCGGCGGGCTCGGCGGTCGCGGCGTTGTCGCCGGCGCGAGTTACGAGGCGCGCGTGTTCGGCGCACGATCCGCCATGCCGATGCACCAGGCCCGCAGGATGGTCGGCGCCGCGGCGGTGGTGATGCCGCCGCGCGGTGTGGTCTACGGAGTGGCCAGCGGCCGGGTGCTGGACACCGTGCGGTCGCTGGTGCCGATCCTCGAGCAGCTGTCGTTCGACGAGGCGTTCGGTGAGCCCGTCGAACTGTCCGGCGCCTCCGCCGAGGACGTCGAACGGTTCTGCGAGGAGCTGCGGGCCAAGGTGCGCGCCGAGACGGGCCTGGTGGCCTCCGTCGGCGCGGGCTCGGGAAAGCAGATCGCCAAGATCGCCTCGGGACTGGCCAAACCCGACGGGATCCGGGTGGTCCGGCGAGACGAGGAGGCCACGATGCTCGCGGCACTGCCGGTGCGAAAGCTGTGGGGGATCGGGCCGGTCGCCGAGGAGAAGCTGCACCGCCTCGGCATCGAGACCGTCGGCTCGTTCGCCGCGCTGACCGATGCCGAGGTCGCCGACATCCTCGGCGGCACGGTCGGGCCAGCTCTGCACCAACTGGCCAAGGGCATCGACGACCGTCCCGTCGCGGAGCGCGCCGAAGCCAAGCAGATCAGCGCCGAGTCGACCTTCGCCGAAGACCTGACCACGTTGGATCAACTGCGCGAGGCCACCGGACCCATCGGCGAGCACGCACATCGCCGCCTCGAGAACGATGGCCGCGGTGCCCGCACCGTCACCGTCAAGCTCAAGAAGTCCGACATGAGCACGCTCACCCGCTCGGCGACGCTGCCGTATGCCACCACCGATGCCTCGACGCTGATCGGGACCGCGCGCAGGCTGCTGCTCGATCCGATGGAGATCGGGCCGGTCCGGCTTCTCGGCGTGGGTTTCTCGGGGCTCTCGGACGTCCGGCAGGAATCACTGTTCCCCGATCTCGACCAAGAGCTCGAGGCGTCCGACGTGCCCGCTCCCGCCTTGGCGCCGGCGGCCAGTGTGGAGCGGCCGCGGGCGGCGTGGCGGGTCGGTGACGACGTGACCCACGTCGTCCACGGGCACGGCTGGGTGCAGGGCGCGGGCCACGGCGTCATGACGGTGCGGTTCGAGACCCGCAGCAGTGGTCCTGGGCCTGCGCACACCCTGCCCCACGACACGCCCGACGTAAGCAGGGCCAACCCCGTCGACAGCCTGGACTGGCCCGACTACGTCGAGGCCCTGACCGCGGAGACCTACCAGAGCTCCCCGTAGAGCGCCGAGATGGTGAAGCCGTGCTGCCCGTAGGTCGTACAGGTCACGGTGCCCTTCTGCCGGATACCGCAGCTGGCCCCCCAGTTCTCCAGCCGGTAGCCGTCGGGGAGGACGTCCACGTCGCGGGTGAACGACGGTTCGTCCGAGTGCTCGTACTCGGCGGGGCCCCAGCTGTTCACCACGGTCTGATTGCTACCCGCCGGGGCATCGCGCGGAGCGGCGTCGCAGCCGACGGGACCGCCGTTCGGGAGGATCCCGCAGAAGCGACCGTCCGATGTCTTGAAGTACACGCGGTAGAAATCGCCCTGCGCGGGCGAGGTGTAGCGCCCAACTGCGATCGGGAGGTCGTGGAGTTCTTCGGCGTCACGGGGCGGGTCGGCTTGAGCCACCGGTGTGGTCAC
>JAOPVF010000536.1 GCA_025963195.1 Mycobacterium sp.
GTCCCGCGGCGCACGTCGGCGCGCAGGAAGAAGCCGACTGCGGGCGTCGTGGACGTGTTCGTCACGGTGACGGTGGTGACGGTGTCGTCGCCGTTGGGTCCGGGCTCCGGTCGGGTCGTCGCGACGGCGCTGAACTGGGACTTCGGCAGATTTCGCAGGGCTTGGAGATTGCCGTACTGCGCGAGTGTCGCCTGCGGGTTGCCGAGGGTCTTGGGCCAGTCGACGACGTCCTTCTGCGTGGACATCCAGTACACGTTGCGGTCGACGACCTTGCGGTTCTGTTTGAGTTGCAGGTCGACGAAGTACACCTGGGCCGGGGCGGGTTGTTTCGTCTCTGCGGGCACCTTCGGCACGAGGACGCCGGTCTCGACGCCTTGGCCGTCGAGGCTGACGTCGACCAACGTCTGGTCGTCGAGCAGCTTGCCGGCGGTGTCGTACACCTTGGCCTGCACCGTGAGCCCCGATTGCGTTGCTGCCCCGAGGTTGTCGACGGTCACCTGGCCGTCGTCGTAGCCATAGATCGCGTGCAGCGGCTTGTTGGCCTTCTGCGCGCCGAAGTACACGCCTGCCTGATCGCCGTCGTCGTTGTAGAGCGACCACAGCAGCGTCGGCCAGCCCTCGTTGAGCTGCGCACCGATGACGTTCAGGCCCTGCGGCTTTGCGGCTTCAGGCCGTTGGTGCTGGCTGGCCCTGAACGTGATGACACGACCAGTGCCAGTACGAGCACCAGCGCGGCACCGCAGGCAACCGCGATCTTCGACTTCTTGGTCATGCCGGCTCCTGGCGGTCGCGGTACAGCGTTCGATTGTTAGGAAAGTTTCTTTACATACAGATTAGTAAAGATTCTTAACATAAAACGCGGGCGGCCGAAAGCCCCACTCCGTAAAAGAGTCGCCGAAGGCGCTAAGACCTAGGTCGACGGCTCCCGCCACGCCCGAAGTGCCGCGTCCACGGTGCCGTCGGCCGAACCGTCCAGCCAGTGCGTGCGGTGATCGCGCCGGAACCACGAACGCTGGCGCCGCACGTAGCGTCGGGTCCCGATGAACGTCCGCTCGCGCGCCTCCGCGAGTGCTGCGTCGTCACCGCCTGCATCGAGCGCCTCGAGTACCTGTGCGTAGCCCAACGCCCGCGACGCAGTGACGCCGTCGCGCAGGCCCACGTCCAGTAGCGCGGTGACCTCGCCGACCAGACCGTCAGCGAACATGGTGTCGGTGCGCAGCGCCAGGCGTTCGTCGAGAAGTGTGGTGTCCCAGTCCAATCCGATGATGACGGTGTCCCATCGCGGCGCGCCGATCGTCGGTGCGGAGGCAGCGAAGGGCCGGCCGGTCAACTCCACCACCTCCAGCGCACGCACGATGCGGCGGCCGTCGGTGGGCAGGATCGACGTCGCCGCCGCAGTGTCGACACGGGCCAGCTCGTCGTGCAATGCGCTCACCCCGACCTCGGCCAGTCGATCCTCCCAGCGCGCCCGCACCGCCGGATCGGTCGCCGGGAACACCCAGTCGTCCAACAGCGACTGCAGGTACAGCATCGACCCACCGACCAGAACCGGCACCGCTCCCCTGCCGGCAATCGCCTCGACGTCGGCGGCGGCTGCCTGCTGGTAGCGGGCCACGGTCGCGGTCTCCGTCACCTCGAGCATGTCCAGTTGGTGGTGCAGGATGCCGCGACGTTCGGCCACCGGCAGCTTGGCGGTGCCGATGTCCATCCCCCGGTAGAGCTGCATGGCATCGGCATTCACGATCTCGCCGCCGACCCGCTCCGCCACGTCGAGGGCCAGCGCGGACTTCCCCGTCCCCGTCGGCCCGACGATCGCAATGGGTCTCGTCATGGCACCCACACCCCTGCGAAGTACCCGACCCCGTACGGCGCCCGGCGGTACGACTCCCTGGCCGACGCGGGCGCCGGTTCGGCCAGCCCCGCGAGCACTTGGTAGGCGACCCGGCCGATCACCCCCGAAGGCAGCGTGGACAGTGCGGCTGCGTCACCGCCGGCCAGCGCGTCGTCGAGGGCAGCCTGGACCGGCACCGAATCCGGGTCGTAGCCGCCGGGGGCGGTCGGGCTGAGCGTGTGCGCTCCGTCGGCGACGATCAGAACGCCCACCGCGTCGGCGACCTCGTCGATCTCCGCGCGCAGGGACCGCCCGAACTCCAGCGCGGCATCCACGCCGTGGTCGTCTGCGTAGACCCGCACTTCGGCCCGCGCCAGAGGATTGACCCGTCCCCGCACCCACCCGGTGATCAGCGCGCACAGCGGAAGGTCGGACGGGATGCCGGCGCCCCCTGGTGCCAACGCAACGGGTACGTCGACGCCGAAACCGGCGAACGTACCGACGGCATCGGGTCCGATGATCGTGTCGACGGATCCCACCCCGACGGCCACCCAGCGCTCCGGAAGCTCCGCCGCGGCACCGAACACGGCATCGCGCAGGTCGGCCAGTTCGGCTGCCGCGCCGGACGCGAGCTCGGGGACGAGTACGGGCGCCGAAGGGACGATCGCGATGGCACTCAGCACGAATCCACGCTAGCCAGCGGTTCGTTGGGCGGCTTCGTCGCGCCCATCGTCGCGGCCTCCCCGCGCGCCAAGGCCGCCGTGGCCACCACCATCACCGTGACGGCCGCGGCCAGCGTCAGCCATCCGGACTCGCCGGGACGCAGCGCCTCGCCGAGTACGACGACGCCGAGCACCGACCCCACGATGGGTTCGGTGACGGTCATCGTGGGCAGCGACGCAGTGAGCGCGCCGGCCCGGAACGACGCCTGCTGCCATGCGGTGCCGCCGACGGCCACCGCCACCCAGGCATAGAGCTCCGGGGTCTTCAGCACGGCAAGGATGCCCTCGTCGAGGCGGTCGACGACGCCCTTGGTGAGCACGGCGAACAACCCCCACAGCGCCCCCGACACCATCGCCAGCAGGACGGCGCTCACGGGAGCGGAGAAGATCCTCGCACCGATCACACAGGCCACCAGCGCGGGTCCGAGTACCAACAACACCACGGTCCAGGTCTCGAACGACGCGCGCGAGTGACCTTCGGTCGGGTTGCCGACCGTCACGATCACCACGACCGCCGCGGCCAACAGCGCCGCCCACACCCATTGGAGGCGGGTCACCCGGTGATGGGTCAGCCGCGCACTGATGGGCAGCGCGAACAGCAGCGACGTCACCAACATGGCCTGGACCAGCAGCACGGATCCAAACCCGAGCGCGGCGGCCTGCAGGGCGAATCCGGCGGCGGACACCGCGCTGCCGAGCCACCACTGACGGTCCCGCAGAAGACGGGTGAACAGGGCGAGGGGGCTGACCTGTTCGTCGGTGACGTCGTGCGCCGACCGCTGGTGCATGACGTCGCCCCCGCGATGAAGAAGGCAGCACCGAGCGCCAGCAGGGCGGCGATGTCCGCCTTGTCCACCTGCGACCTGCCATTCGTTGGAGACGAGCGTAGGCAACTACTGACCCGAAGGCGTGCGCACGCCGCGCGGCGACCTGTTTCAATAGCGTGCGAGAGCGTTAGATGGCGCCGCGTTGCGCGGCAGGAGCGGGGGGTTAGCCCCCGCAGAGGGCACGAGGATACGGATATGACCACCAGCGAGTCAGGCGCGGCACCCAAGCCCACACCCCGACCCGGACCACCGCGACCCGTCCCAAGGCCCGGCGGCCGACCTCCCGTGGTCGCCGTCGCCTCAGCCGACCCGCACCGGTTCGGCCGGGTCGACCCCGACGGCACCGTATGGCTGATCAGCTCCGCAGGCGAACGTCAGATCGGATCGTGGCAGGCGGGCGACACCGAGGCGGCCTTCGCGCACTTCGGTCGCCGCTTCGACGACCTGTACACCGAGGTCGCGCTGATGGAAGGGCGCCTGGCGTCGGGCACCGGCGACGCGCGCAAGATCAAGGCCGCCGCGGCCCAGATGGCCGAGAGCCTGCCGACTGCGTCGGTGCTCGGTGACGTCGACGCGCTCGCGGCCCGGCTGACCGCGATCGTCGACCAGGCCGACGCCAGCGCCCTGGAGGACCGGGCCAGGCGTGACGAGCACCGCGCCGCGCAGACCGCACACAAGGAGGCGCTCGCCGTCGAGGCCGAGACCATCGCCGCCGAGTCCACCCAGTGGAAGTCCGCCGGTGACCGGCTGCGCGAGATCCTCGACGAGTGGCGCACGATAACGGGATTGGACCGCAAGACCGACGACGCGCTATGGAAGCGGTATTCGGCGGCGCGCGAGACGTTCAACCGGCGGCGTGGATCGCACTTCGCCGAGCTGGACCGTGAGCGGGTCGGTGCGCGCCAGGCCAAGGAGGCCCTGTGTGAACGCGCCGAGGCGCTGTCCGACTCGACGGACTGGGGCCCCACCGGCGCGACGTTCCGCGACCTCCTGACGGAGTGGAAGGCCGCGGGGCGGGCGTCCAAGGAGGTCGACGACGCGCTGTGGGCGCGGTTCAAGGGCGCCCAGGACAAGTTCTTCTCTGCGCGCAATGCCACCAACGCCGAACGTGACGCCGAGTTCGGCGCCAACGCCGACGCCAAGCAGGCGCTCCTCGCGCAGGCCGAGGCCATCGACAACTCCGATGCGGATGCCGCCCGCGCGGCGCTGCGGGCGATCGAGGACAAGTGGGACGCGATCGGCAAGGTGCCCCGCGAGCGGGGCGCCGAGCTCGAGCGCCGGCTGCGCGTCGTCGAGAAGCGGATTCGCGAAGCGGCGACGACCGGCTGGACGGATCCCGAAGCGCAGGCCAGGGCGGATCAATTCCGGGTAAGGGCCGAGCAATACGAGCAACAGGCCACCAAGGCAGAGGCAGCGGGTCGCACCAAGGACGCCGAGCAGGCGCGGGCCAATGCCACGCAGTGGCGGGAATGGGCCGAGGCGGCCCTCGAGGCGCTCGGCAAGAAGCGCTGAACGGGCACCGCTAGGCGGGGTCTCCGCGGTTGGGGTCTTCGTCGCCGAGCAGCCCCTTGCGCTGCCGCTCGGCGACGAACCTGCGGCGCTCCTCCTCGGCCGCCAGCTGCACGGCAGTGCGCGACCACACCACGCGCGCCCAGTGGAACGTCAGCAGGATCACCGCGATCCACGCCACGATCAGCCCGATGCCGGGTCCGGGGTGCGAATCGGCGACCGTCTGACGCGACCACACGGCCAGCATCCCGAGCGGACACGCCACCGCCGATCCGGCAAGTGCGATCCACGCCACCGCCCAGCGCCGGGTCAGCAGCGCCAGGATCGAGAATCCCACGCTGAACACCAGGACCAGCCAGACGAATACCCGCGAAGGCAGCGCGATCGCTGCTTGGATGGCGGCGTCGTCGCCTGCCAGGACGTCGATCCCCTTGGCACCGCCGGTGTGCGGGAGGACGAACGATGCCAGGATGACGAACACCAGGATCGCAACTACCAAAGCCCGTGACCCTGGATCGATTTCGCCTGCCACGCGGCGCTCGGCGTCCTCGATGTCGCCCTTGAACTGGTCGAAGTCCGGTGCGTCGCGGCCGGTCACGGAGAACACCCCGTCGTCACCGGTCGTGCGGGTGGTGCCCCCACCCCCGGCATGCCGAGGCCGACGTCGGTGCTCACCCGACGCCCCGCCTCGTGTGCGTCACCGGCGCGGGTGCGCCGATGGTCGATCACGTCGGCGTCGGCGATCAGGTGATGCGGCGCGGCACCGGTCACCGTGGTGGTGACGACGTCGCCGGGGCGAATGTCGCGGCCGGCAGGCGCGAAGTGCACCAGCCGGCCGTCGCGCGCCCGGCCGGACATCCGCGCGGTGCTGGCGTCCTTGCGTCCCTCGCCAGTGGCCACGAGCAGTTCGACCTTCGAGCCCACCTGGGCGATGTTCTCCTCCCAGGAGATTCGCTCCTGCAGCTCGACGAGGCGCATATAGCGCTCCTGCACAACGGCTTTCGGCAGCTGGTCGGGCAACTCCGCTGCCGGCGTGCCCGGCCGCTTGGAGTACTGGAAGGTGAAGGCCGTGGCGAACCGGGCTCGCTCGACGACCTCCAGCGTTGCCGCGAAGTCCTCTTCGGTCTCGCCGGGGAATCCGACGATGAGGTCAGTGGTGATGGCCGCGTTCGGGATCGCGGCACGGACCCTGTCGATGATGCCGAGGTAGCGCTCGGCGCGGTAGGAACGGCGCATCGCCTTGAGGATCCGGTCGGAGCCGGACTGGAGCGGCATGTGCAGCGTCGGGCAGACGTTGGGGGTGTCCGCCATGGCTTCGATCACGTCGTCGGTGAACTCGGCCGGATGCGGTGAGGTGAACCGCACCCGCTCCAGCCCTTCGACGCGCCCGCACGCTCTGAGCAACTTCGCGAACGCGCCACGGTCACGCGGGATCTCAAGGTCGGCAAACGATACGCCGTACGCGTTCACGTTCTGCCCGAGCAGCGTGATTTCGAGAACGCCCTGATCGACCAACGACTGCACCTCCGCGAGGACGTCGCCTGGCCGCCGGTCGACCTCCTTGCCGCGCAGTGCGGGAACGATGCAGAACGTGCAGGTGTTGTTGCACCCCACCGAGATGGAAACCCATGCGGCATAGCGGGATTCCCGAGCAACAGGCAATGCCGAAGGGAACTCCTGCAACGACTCGAAGATCTCGACCTGGGCGGACTTGTTGTGCCGAGCGCGCTCGAGCAGCGTCGGCAGCGACCCGATGTTGTGCGTGCCGAACACCACGTCGACCCACGGCGCTCGCTTCAAGACCGCGTCGCGGTCCTTCTGCGCAAGGCACCCGCCGACGGCGATCTGCATGTCGGGGTTGGCTTCCTTGCGGGGCACCAAGTGGCTGATGTTGCCGTACAGCTTGTTGTCGGCGTTCTCGCGCACCGCGCAGGTGTTGAACACCACGACGTCGGCATCGACACCATCGGCGGCGCGCTGGTAGCCCGCCTCCTCCAGCAGGCCGGCGAGCCGCTCGGAGTCGTGCACGTTCATCTGGCAGCCGTAGGTCCGGACCTGATAGGTGCGCGCATCACGTCGGTCGTCGGCCGTGGCCGGCGCCTCGCGCGTCACCGTGGTAGTCACGCACCAATGGTACGGGCGGGCCCGACCAGACCCAATTCCGTCGAATCGGCCGGATTGCCCAGAGCCCGGCGGGCTGGACGTTACCTGGGTAGTGTCTGAGCGCATGAGCGACGGCGGGGGGTCGACCGCACCCAGCGATACCACGCGCAGTGGCGGCCCCATGGTCTCAATACAAGGCGTCAACAAGCACTTCGGCAGCTTGCACGTACTCAGGGACATCAACCTGACGGTGGACCGCGGGCAGGTCATCGTCGTGCTCGGTCCGTCCGGATCCGGCAAGTCGACGTTGTGCCGCACCATCAATCGCCTCGAGACCATTGACACCGGCACCATCGCGATCGACGGTCACGTGCTGCCCGCCGAGGGACGCAAGCTCGCGCAGCTGCGATCCGACGTCGGGATGGTGTTCCAGTCGTTCAATCTGTTCGCGCACAAGACGATCGTTGACAACGTCACGCTGGCGCCCGTCAAGGTGCGCAAGGTGTCCAAGGACAAGGCGCGCGCAAACGCGATGGAGTTGTTGGAGCGCGTCGGCGTCGCCGACCAGGCCGACAAGTATCCGGCGCAGCTCTCCGGCGGCCAGCAGCAGCGGGTGGCGATCGCCAGGTCCCTTGCGATGAATCCGAAGGTGATGCTGTTCGACGAGCCGACCAGTGCGCTGGACCCCGAGATGATCAGCGAGGTGCTCAACGTGATGACCTCGCTGGCCAAGGAGGGAATGACCATGATCGTGGTCACGCACGAGATGGGCTTCGCCAGGGGCGCCGCCAATCGCGTCGTCTTCATGGCCGACGGGGCGATCGTCGAGCACGCGGCACCAGAAGACTTCTTCTCCAACCCGAAATCCGACCGCGCCAAGGACTTCCTCGGCAAGATCCTCAACCACTGATGACCCGTCGAAAGGAAACAACCGTGCCTTCTGCCAGGCCCTCACGCACCAAGTCCGCCATGCGATTCGCCGCCGTGGCGCTCGCCGTCGCACTGCCCCTCTCCCTCGCCGCGTGTGGCGGTGGTGGCAGCGGTGGAGGCGGTGACACGATCGTCATCGGGACCAAGTTCGACCAGCCCGGTCTCGGACTGAAGAACCCCGACGGGACCATGAGTGGCTTCGACGTCGACGTCGCGAAGTACGTCGCCAAGGAGCTGGGCTACGCCGAGGACAAGATCGAGTGGAAGGAATCCCCCTCGGGGCAGCGCGAGACGCTGATCCAGAACGATCAGGTCAAGTTCATCGCGGCCACGTACTCGATCACCGACGCCCGCAAGGAGAAGGTCGACTTCGCCGGGCCCTATCTGCTCACCGGCCAGAGCCTGTTGGTCAAGGCCGACAACACCGACATCACCGGCGCCGAGTCGCTGCAGAACAACAAGAAGCTGTGCTCCGTCTCGGGTTCGACGCCTGCGCAGCGCATCAAGGACAAGTACCCCGGCGTGCAGCTGCAGCAGTACGACACCTACTCGGCCTGTGTCGAGGCGCTGAAGAACGGCGCGATCGACGCGGTGACCACCGACGAGGTGATCCTGGCCGGCTACGCCGCTCAGACTCCGGGCGCCTTCAAGGTCGTCGGCGGAACCTTCTCCGAGGAGAAGTACGGCATCGGCCTGAAGAAGGGCGACACGGACCTGCGGACCAAGATCAACGACGCCATCACCAAGATGGAGAAGGACGGCGCCTGGAAGACGGCGTTCGACAAGAACCTCGGACCCGCGGGCATCACCGCGCCTACGCCACCGGCGGTCGACAAGTAAGCGGGCCGGGGGTCATGTAGGAAGCCGACGTGGAGCTGTTCACCAAGTACCAGAGCCAGATCTTCGAGGCGTTCTGGACGACGATTCAGTTGACGGTCTATTCCGCCATCGGAGCGCTCATCCTGGGCACGCTGCTGGCTGCGATGCGACTCTCGCCCGTGCCGATGCTCAACTGGATCGGGACGTCGTACGTCAACGTGATTCGCAATACGCCGCTGACGCTGATCATCCTGTTCTGTTCGTTCGGCCTGTCTCAGACACTGGGGATCACGCTGGTCGATTCGACGTCGGTGACGTCGATCGAGGACAGCAATTTCCGGCTGGCAGTGCTCGGGTTCACCGTCTACACCGCGGCGTTCGTCTGTGAGACGGTGCGGTCCGGCGTGAACACCGTGCCGTTGGGCCAGGCCGAGGCGGCACGATCGCTGGGGCTGACGTTCGCGCAGAATCTGCGAATCGTGCTGCTGCCCCAGGCGTTCCGCGCCGTGATCAGTCCACTCGCCTCGGTGTTGATCGCGTTGACGAAGAACACCACGATCGCGTCGGCGATCGGCGTGGCGGAAGCGGCCTTGTTGATGAAGACGATGATCGAGAACGAGGCGGCACTGATCTACATCGGCGCCATCTTCATGGTCGGGTTCGTCATCTTGACGTTGCCGATGGGTCTGTTCTTCGGATGGCTCGGAAAACGGCTGGCGGTGGCACGGTGATGAGCGCTTGCGCGAAGAACAGAGCACTTTGATGGCGGGTTCAGTCCTCTTCGACGCGCCGGGACCGCGCGCACGGGCACGGAACCGGGTATTCAACGTCGTCACGGCGGTGGTCATCGCCTTGGTGATCTGGGTGGTGTACTCCCAGCTGAACTCGAAGGGTCAACTGACCTCCGCGAAGTGGGAACCGTTCCTGACTCCCAACCTGTGGAAGACCTACATCCTGCCGGGCGTTCAGGGAACGCTGACGGCAGCGGCGGTGTCCATCACCCTGGCTTTGCTGCTGGGCTTCGTGCTGGGTGTCGGCCGGCTGTCCCATCAACCGGTGATCCGTTGGTGTTCATCGATATTCGTGGAGTTCTTCCGCGCCGTGCCGGTGTTGATCATGATGATCTTCGCCTACTTCCTGTACGCCACCTACGACGTGTTTCCGTCGAAACACCTAGCGCTGGCGGGTGTCATCACCGGCCTGACGCTCTACAACGGCGCCGTGATCGCCGAGATCGTCCGCGCCGGCGTGAACGCCCTACCTCGCGGACAGGCGGAGGCGTCATCCGCGCTGGGCATGCGTTGGGGCCAGACCATGCGGGCGGTGCTGCTGCCCCAGGCCGTCACATCGATGCTGCCCGTGCTGGTTTCGCAGATGGTGGTGGTTCTGAAGGACACCGCCATCGGTTACCAGATCACGTTCCTCGAGATGGTGCGGCAAGGTACTCAGGTGGGCTCGTCGTACGGCAACTACGTCCCGGCGCTCATCGTCATCGCCGTGTTGATGATCAGCGTCAACTTCACGCTGTCCTGGTTCGCGACGTGGTTGGAGGGCCGGATGCGCCGCTCGCGCAAGGGCCCCGAGCCCATGCACATTCAGCCCGTCACCCAGGGTTCGTTCGGCGCAGGTGCAGGCGGCACCATCTGAGGCTGCGCGTTTGAACCCGGCGCACTCCTCGTTCGTGTCCTCAGTGTGGTTCGCGCGACATCGCGCTGACCGGATGACCAGCTGACGCACTCAACGGGGAGTTGCCATGATTGGGTTCATTCGTCCGTGCCTCGTATCCGGAGTTGCCGTGCTCGCGGCCAGCGCGCTGGTCGTCACGCCGGTCGCACCGCCCCCCACCCGACCTGAACCGCCGCCCATTGCGCTGGCCGCGCAGACGCAACCGCTGGCCGCGTCAACGACGGTGGCATCGATTCAGCCTTTCGATCTCGTGGGTCAACAGGTGAGTTTCCACATCGGCTTCGTCGCGGACTTCGTCGTGACCGGGGCGCAGCTCGTCGCCCGCCAGGTCCCGATACCCGGCACCCTGCTGCAAGACATCCAGACCGGCACACCACTTCCCGTCGCCGTCGGCCGGGCCCTGCAGACCTTCGCCGACGTCGAAATCGATGCCGGTCGCGAATTGGTGGCGTTTGCAACGGAGTACGTGAACTTTCAGATCGACTTCCTGGCGAAGGTCCTGCGGGATGTCATGACCACCGCCAACAACACCACCATCGCCTTCGCGGCCTTTGCGGTCGGCGTCGTCGGCCAGTTGGTGACCTCGGTGGCCGCAGGCCTGTCGCCGGCGTCGACTCAGGCTGTGCCCACGACCGCGGAGCCCGTCTCGGTCGGTCCCGCTCCAGCGTCCACGCGCCAGACCACGCCGCCCGCAGCGACTGAACTGCGGTCCACCGACCAGGCCACCGAAACCGCGCAGGGTTCGACGAGAACGGCGTCCACTGGTGGGGACACCGTCACGAAGCCACCGAAGCGGCTGAAGCAGCCGACATCGGCTGTCGAGGCATCCGCCACCGTCACCGAGCCGACGGTCACAGCTCAGGGCGAGGTCAGAACCGCCGCCAAAGGGACGACGGAGGCCGATGGCGGCACTGGCACGGACCGCGACGACGCGACGCAGGCCAACAAGGGTGGCGACCGCCAAGCGAGCTCCACGCCGGATGCGGCACCTGACCACGAGGGCGACACCCACAACGCGCCTCAGAAGGACTCGGTCACCAACGAAAAACCCTGATGTGCATGCACGGCGCTAGACCCGCCGGCGCTCCCGCTCGCTGGCCAGCGCCACCTTGACCACGTCGAAGGCCATCGACTGGTTGTAGCCCCGACGCGCCAGCATGCCCACCAGCCTGCGCGCGACCTTGACGTCGTCGGTGTCGTCGGTCAGGCGCTCGCGGCGCAGCTTGTCGGCGACCAGTTGCTCGGCCCGAGCGCGTTCGGCGTCGGAGTCGATGTCGGCCAGCGCGCCGGCGATCACCTCGTCGTCGATGCCCTTGGTCCGCAGCTCGGAAGCCAAGGCCCGCTTGCCCTTCCCTGCGTTCACCCGCCGGGAGCGCACCCACTGCTCGGCGAAGTCCTCGTCATCGACGAGGCCGACGTCGGTCAGCCGGTCCAGGACCAGGGTGCTGACGTCATCGGGGTAGCCCCGCTTCGCCAGCTGCCCTGCCAACTCGGCCCGGGTTCGCGCCCTCGCGGTGAGCAGGCGCAGGCACAACGCCCGTGCCTGCTCCTCGCGGGAAGCCGAATTCGCGTGCGGCGACTCAGAAGTCGACGGGGGCGGGCAAGGGCTCGACATTGCTGGGCTCGTCGGTCAGCACGGCACCGATGCCGAGCTTCTCCTTGATCTTCTTCTCGATCTCGACGGCGGTGTCGGGGTTCTCGATCAGGAAGTAGCGGGCGTTCTCCTTGCCCTGGCCCAGCTGCTCACCCTCGTAGGTGAACCAGGAACCGGACTTGCGGACGAAGCCGTGCTCGACGCCCATGTCGATGAGCGAGCCCTCCTTGGAGATGCCCCTGCCGTAGAGGATGTCGAACTCGGCCTGCTTGAACGGCGGCGCCAGCTTGTTCTTGACGACCTTGCAACGGGTACGGTTGCCGACCGCGTCGGTGCCGTCCTTGAGCGTCTCGATGCGCCGCACGTCCAGGCGGATGGAGGCGTAGAACTTCAAGGCCTTTCCGCCCGTTGTCGTTTCGGGCGAGCCGAACATCACGCCGATCTTTTCGCGGAGCTGGTTGATGAAGATCGCGGTGGTCCCCGAGTTGTTCAGCGCACCGGTGATCTTGCGCAGCGCCTGGCTCATCAGACGGGCCTGCAGGCCGACGTGGCTGTCGCCCATCTCGCCCTCGATCTCCGCACGCGGCACCAGCGCGGCCACCGAGTCGATGACCAGGATGTCCAGGGCGCCGGACCGGATCAGCATGTCGGCGATCTCCAGTGCCTGCTCACCGGTGTCCGGCTGGGAGACCAGCAGCGAATCGGTGTCCACGCCCAGCTTCTTGGCGTAGTCGGGATCCAGCGCGTGCTCGGCGTCGATGAAGGCCGCGATGCCGCCGGCGGCCTGGGCATTGGCCACCGCGTGCAGCGCGACGGTGGTCTTACCCGAGGATTCCGGGCCGTAGATCTCGACGACCCGGCCGCGCGGCAGCCCACCAATGCCGAGTGCCACGTCTAGGGCGATCGAGCCGGTCGGGATGACCGAGATCGGCTGACGAACCTCGTCGCCGAGTCGCATCACCGAGCCTTTGCCGTGACTCTTCTCGATCTGTGCGAGAGCCAGCTCGAGGGCTTTCTCGCGGTCGGGGGCTTGTGCCATGGTGTGGGTCTCCATCCCTCTAGTAAGTCCAGCTGTTCGGTTGATCGGTGTCGATCAATTGGCTGTGACGCTAGAGGCCGCCACCGACAAGTCGGCTTGACCAGCACCTAGCCGTCGAACACTGCCCACAGTAGACGAACACCTGTTCGATTCAAGCGGACACGCCGGTGTGTCGCGAAACCGACCTTCCCGTGAGCCCCGCCACGCGGCGCGATCTGGATATGAACGCGGCGCAGCACGGATATAGCGCCCGCGTCAATGCTGCGGAGAATGCACGCGCAGCGTCTCCGAAGGACACTCCCCGAACAGCTGCCGATACTGCTCCGCGAATCGGCCCATGTGCACGAACCCCCACCGATTCGCGATCACAGCCACGCTGACGGTGCCGCCACAGCCGCGGGCGAGTTCGGCGCGCACCCGGTGCAACCGCAGTCGGCGCAGGTACGTCATCGGTGGCGGCAGCCCAGACTCCTGAAACGCTCGCTGCAACGCCCTGGCGCTGACCCCGGCCTCCTCAGCCAGACTTGCTGCGGTCCAAGCTAATTCGGGGCTCGCGCGCATCGAGTCGATGGCGCTGTTCGCGACCTTGGCACCGGCCGCGGGCTCCGGTGAGAGCAGCACCTCGGTGTAGTTGTGCGGCTGAATGAGCAACAGACCCTGGACGAGCAGCTGCTGCAGATTCGCCACAGCGAGCCGGTGACCGAGGATCCCGTCGTCCTTGCCTGCCTCGCCGGCCAAGATCCGGACGAGGCCGAACCAGTTGCCGGCCTTTGGGGTGGCCAAATCGAAGCGCCTGGCAAATCTCAGCGGGGTGCGCAAGGGTCGGTTCAGCAACGCTTCCAGCTGGCGCTGCATCTCGACCCTGCCCACCTTCATGCAGAGCTGTCCGCAATCGCCCGACCACGTGACGCCGGCGGGGGTGCCGGGGCTGAACACCGCCGCCGATCCCACCGTGGTCGTCTCGCAGCCCCCGTCGACCCAGCGGTTCACCGCCCAACCCGACAAGGTCACGTTGACGAAGTAGTCACCGACATCCGCCGCCGCAACGACTGCGTCAGCCCCGAGGTGGACGATGCCCGCCGTCAAGCCGGGAAGCTGGATCGCGTTGAGGCGCAGGTTCACGTGCCCGTAGCCCGTCGGCGTCACGCTCGTCGGAACGTATACGCGCGAAAGGATGTCGGTCGCCTCGGCGACGCTGGTGGTGTGCACGTCGGGCGACGAACGAAACATCAGGTCAGCGATTTCGGGCCCCGAGCCGACTCCGACGCGCATGGCGTTCACCACCGAGAGTGTAATGATCCGCAACCCGCCCGAGAGAGAAATCAGCAAAGCCGGCGACGTTGGAGCCACGGCATTGCCCCACGGCGCCGGCCGTCCTATCGTGACCTGATCCGGCCCGAACGGGGGCTTGCGTGCACGAAATGGCGATAACGCAAAGTGTTGTCGACGCGGTGTGTGAACGCGCCGCGGGTCGCCGCGTGCGCAGTGTCAGGCTTGAAGTCGGGGCACTGTGCGCGGTCGTTCCCGACTCGATGCAGTTCTGCTTCGAGCTGGCCACCCAGGGCACGGTCGCCGACGGCGCCCGCCTTGACGTGGATCTCAAAGCGGGCGCAGCACGCTGCCGGACCTGTGACAGTGAGTTCGAGTTGCCCGACTTGATCTTGTTATGCCCGTGTGGCAGTGCGGATGTCGAAGTGATGGCCGGGCGGGACCTGCGGATTCTCTCGATGGAAGTGAGTTGACCATGTGCGCTACGTGCGGCTGCGGAGACGACGGAGCAGTGATCACCCTGGCAGGCAACGGGCATGGGCATGGGCATGGCCACGTGCACGACGCCGAGCATCCGCACGAGCACGAGCCCGGCGGCGGCCACACCGAAACCGTCACGCTCGAGCAGAAGGTACTGGCGAAGAACGATCTCATCGCCGAGCAGAACCGCCGCTGGCTGGCCGAGCGCAACATCCTGGCCTTGAACATCACCAGCTCGCCCGGTTCGGGGAAGACCACTCTGCTCGAGCGAAGCGTCGGCGCGCTCGTCGTGAATCATCCCGTCACGGTGATCGAGGGCGATCAGGAGACGCTGCTGGACGCCGAGCGCATCCGGGCGGCTGGCGCACGGGCGGTGCAGGTGAACACGGGTGCGGGTTGCCATCTCGACGCGGACATGGTCCGCCGCGCGCTCGAGACACTGGATCCGGCGCCCGACTCACTGCTGTTCATCGAGAACGTCGGCAACCTCGTCTGCCCTGCGCTGTTCGACCTCGGTGAGCACAGCAAACTGGTGGTCATTTCGGTGACCGAGGGTGCGGACAAGCCCTTGAAGTACCCACACATGTTCGCCGCTGCCGGGCTGGTCGTGGTCAACAAGGTGGATCTGTTGCCCTACGTCGACTTCGACCTCGACGTCTTCGAGCGGCACGTGCGGTCGATCAACCCGACGGCGGAGATCCTGACGCTATCTGCCAAGACCGGCGATGGTATCGCCGACTGGCTCGACTGGATCGAACTTCGGGCAAACCCGAACTATGTCGCAACGATCCGTTGACAAGCCAAAGCCCCCGGAGTAGACCGAGGAACTAGCGCTGAAGAAGCGGGCGCTAGTTTGTTATCCCGCAACCGGGGGGTCGCCAGCCCCGGCCCCGGAAAGCTGTGACAAATGCCAACGGAGGCAGCAGTCAAAGCGGAGGAAACACTGATCCACGTTCTGTGGATCAATGCTGGATTGAGTTGTGACGGCGATTCTGTGGCGCTGACTGCAGCCACCCAACCAAGTATCGAAGAGATTGCGCTCGGCGCATTGCCGGGCCTTCCGAAGATCGCCGTCCATTGGCCACTGATCGACTTTGAGTGCGGACCGAACGGGGGGGCCGACGACTTCCTCGAGTGGTTCTTCAGGGCCGACAGGGGCGAGTTGGAACCGTTCGTGCTTGTCGTCGAGGGGTCGATACCCAACGAACAACTACACGATGAAGGCTACTGGTGCGGATTCGGCAACGACCCCGCGACGGGGCAGCCGATGACCACCAGCGAGTGGCTGGATCGGCTGGCGCCAAAGGCGACCGCGATCGTCGCGGTCGGTACCTGCGCCACCTACGGCGGCATCCACGCGATGGCCGGCAATCCCACCGGAGCGATGGGTGTGCCCGACTATCTCGGATGGGATTGGAAGAGCAAGGCCGGCATTCCGATCGTCTGCGTGCCCGGTTGCCCGATTCATCCGGACAACCTCTCGGAAACGCTCACGTATCTGCTCTACATGGCCACCGGTCAGGCTCCGATGATCCCGCTCGACGATGCCCTGCGGCCCAAGTGGCTGTTCGGCCAGTCCGTGCACGAGGGATGTGACCGGGCGGGCTACTACGAGCAGGGTGACTTCGCCACGGAATACGGATCGCCCAAATGCATCGTCAAGCTCGGGTGTTGGGGTCCCGTCGTGAAGTGCAACGTGCCAAAGCGCGGCTGGATCAACGGTATCGGCGGCTGCCCGAACGTCGGCGGCATCTGCATCGGCTGCACGATGCCCGGCTTCCCGGACAAGTTCATGCCGTTCATGGACGAACCACCGGGCGGCAAGGTATCGACCGCGGCATCGGGCCTCTACGGCTCGGTCATCCGCAGCCTGCGCCACGTCACCGGCCGCACGGTCGACAAGGAGCCGCATTGGCGGCACCCTGGCACGAAACTCGAAACCGGAGCAACCCGCACCTGGTAGGTGGGGTGGATCCGCGTTGCACCCTTCGGGTCGAACGCGTTTCTAGAGAGAGAAGTTCGCATGACTACGACCATTCCCGAGCCGTCACACGTCAAGCGTGATCCCGGCTC
>JAOPVF010000540.1 GCA_025963195.1 Mycobacterium sp.
CGCGACCAGCTCGAGGCGGGCCGGGTCGATGGTGCCACTGCGATCCAACTCTTCCGCGAGCTGACGCTGCCCCACCTTCGGCGCTTCATCGAGTTGGGCGTCGTGCTCGGCGCGGTCTACCTGGTGAACACGTTCGACGCCATCTTCATGATGACCCAAGGTGGACCGGGCGTTGCCAGCGCGAACCTGCCGTTCTACATCTATCAGCGCGCGTTCCTTGGCTTCGACATGGGCCAGGCCGCAGCCATGGGCGTGGTGGTCGTCATCTTCACGATGATCATCGCCAGCTTCGCGCTTCGCTTGATCTTCAAATCGTTCTCCGGCAAGGAAGAGGCGGCGTAGAGATGACTGCTCCGAAGGTAGTTGACAACACAGTAAGAACCACGGCGACAACTGATCCCGCTCCGGCGAGGAAGAAGAAGTCCAAGAAGTTCAGTCCGTGGAATGTGGTCGCGTGGCTCGTGGGGATCGGGTTCTTCTTCCCGGTGTTCTGGATGCTGCTGACGTCGTTCAAGCAGGAGAGTGCCGCGGCGACCAATCCGCCGACGTTGTTCTTCACCCCGACGCTGGATCAGTACTCCGCGGTCTTCAATCAGGGCATCGGGCCCGCGATGTTGAACTCCGTGTTCGCGACCGGCATGTCGACGATTCTGGTGCTGCTCCTCGGCGTGCCCGCCGCGTTCGCATTGTCGCTGCGGCCCGTCCGCAAGACGTCGGACGCGTTGTTCTTCTTCATGAGCACGAAGATGCTGCCCGTCGTCGCGGCGATCCTGCCGCTGTACGTGATCGTTTCCAATCTCGGTCTGCTGGACAACATCTGGGCCCTGGTCGTCCTCTACACCTCGATGAACCTGCCGATCGCCATCTGGATGATGCGCTCGTTCTTCCTCGAAGTACCAGGCGAACTGCTCGAGGCCGCCAGTCTGGACGGCGCCAGCCTGTGGCGATCGGTGCGAGAGGTCATCCTTCCGTTGGTGTCACCCGGCATCGCGGCCACTGCGCTGATCTGTGTGATCTTCGCCTGGAACGAGTTCTTCCTCGCGGTGAACCTGACCGCGGTGAATGCCCAGACCATGCCGGTGTACCTCGTCGGCTTCATCGCCGGTGAGGGTCAGTACTGGGCCGTGCTTTCGGCGGCCGCGACGATGGCGGCCCTTCCCGTGATCCTGTGCGGCTGGTTCGCGCAAAACAAGCTGGTGCGCGGACTTTCGTTCGGCGCAATCAAGTAGACGACCCCAACCACTCAGAGACACGGAGAATAAAATGGCTGCTATCACCTACAAGAACGCCTCTTGCATCTACGAGGGGTCGGACAAACTCGCGGTCGACAACCTCAACCTGGACATCGAGGACGGCGAGTTCATCGTGCTGGTCGGGCCGTCGGGCTCTGGCAAGAGCACTGCGCTGCGCATGCTCGCCGGACTCGAGGACATCGACGAGGGCTCCATCGAGATCGGCGGCAAGGACATGACGGGTGTGGCGTCCAAGGACCGCGACATCGCGATGGTTTTCCAGAACTACGCGCTCTACCCGAACAAGACCGTCGCCGAGAACATGGGCTTCGCGCTGAAGTTGCGCGGGGTGTCGGCCGGCGAGCGACGCAAGAAGGTCGAGGAGGCCGCCAAGGTCCTGGATCTGACGGAGCACCTTGATCGCAAGCCGGCCAAGCTTTCTGGCGGTCAGCGGCAGCGCGTCGCGATGGGGCGTGCCATCGTGCGCGAGCCCCAGGTCTTCTGCATGGACGAGCCGCTGTCGAACCTCGACGCCAAACTGCGCGTGCAGACGCGCACCCAGATCGCGGCGCTGCAGCGACGGCTCGGCACCACCACCGTCTACGTCACGCACGACCAGGTCGAGGCGATGACGATGGGTGACCGGGTGGCCGTGTTGCGTTTCGGAAAGCTGCAGCAGTTCGCTTCGCCCAATGAGCTGTACGACCGGCCGGCCAACGCGTTCGTGGCGGGGTTCATCGGGTCACCCGCGATGAATCTGGTGACCCTGCCGATCGCCGCCGACGGAGTCAAGATCGGTGACTCGACGCTGGAACTCGAACGCGACAATCTGACCAAGCTGAACGAAGCAGGCCTGTCGGAGGTGACCTTCGGGGTCCGGCCCGAGCAACTCGAACTCACCGATTCCGGTGGCGTCGAAGTCGTCGTCGACCTGGTCGAGGACCTCGGCAGTGAGGCCTACGTCTACACGCACGCGAGCTCCGGCGTCGACCTGGTGGCGCGGTGCAATCCGCGCAAGGCACCTAAGTTGGCCGACACCGTGCGGTTGCATCGGGCTCCCGAAGGCGTCGTGCACCTGTTCCACCCCGAGACGGGCGAGCGGCTCAACTGATCGCTCCGGCCATGCGCGCGCCGGAGTTCCGGCTCCGTGCACCGACTCCGGGCCTTCTCGCGCTCCCGTGGGATCGCCCGTTGTCGGACTGGATCGTGCCCGAGGTCCCGCTGCGCGACATCGCGGTCGGGCCCAGCCGTCACCTGGTGAAGTTCGTCGACGCCGACGACCAGCTCTGGGCCGTCAAGGACATGCCGCCACGGCTCGCAGTGAAGGAGTACGACGTCCTGCGGCGGCTCGAGGACATGGGGCTGCCCGCCGTGCGGCCTGCGGGTCTGGTGCTGCAGCCCGAGTTCGAGACCGCGATCCTGGTGACCCGCTACCTCGAGGGGTCCTGGCAGTACCGCCGCCTGTTCATGCGCCTGCCCCCTGACGAGCCCAAGCACCGCGCGCGATTGTTCGATGCGATGGCCGGCCTGTTGGTGGAACTTCATCGGCACGGCGTTTTCTGGGGTGACTGCTCGCTGGCGAACACGCTGTTCTCCCGAGACGGCCAGTCACTGCAGGCGTGGCTGGTCGACGCCGAAACGTCCGAGGTGCATCCGTCTCTGAGCCGTGGGCAGCGCCAGCACGACCTCGAGATCCTGGTGGAGAACGTCGCCATGGGCATGCTCGATCTGGCCGAGCGACTCGATAGCTCGGAGGAACTGCAGAACACGCTGATCGCCGAGGCCGAACACATCCAGGTTCGGTACGACACGCTGTGGGACACGTTGCATGCCGAGCCGGTGTTCGGCTTCACCGACCGGTATCGGGTCGAGGGGACCATCCGGCGCCTCAACGAACTCGGCTTCGCCGTCGACGAACTCTCGATGCAACCGGACGCCGCGGATCCGAGCCGGCTCAAACTCAACGTCGCGGTTGGGGACCGGCGCTATCACGCCCAGCGGTTGCGGGATCTCACCGGCCTTGACGTCGGCGAGGGGCAGGCTCGCATCCTGCTCGGTGACATGCACGCCTATCAGGCGCAGTTGTGCCGCGAGGTCGGTCACGACGTCGACGAGCCGACAGCCGCGCAGCTGTGGGTCATCGAGGTGCTGCGGCCCTACCAACAGCTGGCGCATGACGCAGTGCACCGCACGGGCACTGCCATCCAGGCCTACTGCGATCTGCTCGAAGTGCGGTGGTTGCTCAGTGAGCAAGCCGGTCACGACGTCGGGACCAACAAAGCGCTTGCGGCACTTGCCCGTAACGTCATCCCCACCGACTCCGCTGCGAAGCTGGCCATCGCCGAGGTGCCGACTGCGCCGTTCGCGGTTCCGGAGATCGACGATGACTAGCGCCGTCATCAGTGAGGGTAGGGATCCAATTCACGCATTCGGTTCAGATGAGCTTGTTGCAGTTCGTCCGTACGGGTGAGGAAACCGACGATCAGGTCGATCTCCGCCGCGTTGTAATAGCTCAACAACATCTTGCCGCCCTGATCCAGCAGCGGGGAGACGAGATCTGAGAGACGGCGAGCAGCAAGATCCGTGGCCAACACGATTACTCGTCGGCGATCGGTCGGATGTAGCGATCGACTGACGTAGCCAGCTTCTCCAGGCGGTTGAGCACGATCGTGGTGCCGGCGGACTACGGCGATTCGGGCGATGGTTGTGTCGCTTCCACGGCGATTATTGACGCTTCGCTCGAATTATCGACAGCGAACTTTGCCGCACCCTGGGACTCCGTGATTAGTCGTGGACCTGGTCAAGCCGCAACTTCGCCCTGGTAGAAGTGTCACGCTTCGCTGTCGAAGGCGCGCATCAACGGGCCAGTCGCCGCTCCCGTAATACCGTGAGGTGGTGGATCACTTCGGGCGCGTGAAGCTGACCAATCCGGACAAGGTGCTCTACCCGGCCACGGGCACCACGAAGGCGGAGATCTTCGACTACTACGTCTCGATCGCCGACGTGATGTTGCCGCACATCGCCGGCCGGCCCGTCACCCGCAAGCGCTGGCCGAACGGCGTCGACGAGCCGGCGTTCTTCGAGAAGCAACTGGCGTCCTCGGCGCCCGACTGGCTGCACCGCGGCTCGATCACGCACAAGTCGGGCACGACGACCTACCCCATCATCGACACCAGGGAGGGCTTGGCCTGGATCGCGCAGCAGGCGTCGCTCGAGGTGCACGTGCCGCAATGGCGATTCGTCGGTGATCAAACAGACCCAGGGCCCGCGACGCGCATCGTGTTCGACCTCGACCCAGGCGACGACGTGACGTTCCGCCAGCTGTGCGAGGTCGCTCGCGAGGTTCGCGATCTGATGAGCGACATCGGACTGACCACCTACCCGCTGACCAGCGGCAGCAAGGGCCTTCACCTCTACGCGCCGTTGGCCGATCCGATCAGTTCGCGCGGAGCGTCCGTGTTGGCGAAGCGGATCGCCCAACAACTGGAACAGTCGATGCCGAAACGGGTTACGGCCACCATGACCAAGAGTCTGCGCACGGGCAAGGTGTTCCTGGACTGGAGTCAAAACAGCTCTGCGAAGACGACGATCGCCCCTTATTCGATGCGGGGGCGCGACCGTCCCACCGTCGCAGCGCCGCGTACGTGGGACGAGATCGACGATCCGGACCTCCGTCACCTGACTTTCGAAGAGGTGCTGGCGCGGGTCGAGGCCGAGGGCGACTTGCTCTCCGGCCTCGACGAGAACGCCCCGGTGGCAGACAAACTCACCACCTACCGTCGGATGCGCGACCCGGGCAAGACCCCGGAGCCGGTGCCCGCGGAGGCACCCGCCATGGGCAACAACGAACGCTTCGTCATACAGGAACACCACGCCCGCCGACTGCACTACGACTTCCGCCTCGAACGCAACGGCGTGCTGGTGTCGTGGGCGGTGCCGAAGAACCTGCCCGAGACCACGTCGGTGAATCACCTCGCCGTGCATACCGAGGACCACCCGTTGGAGTATGCGACGTTCGAGGGATCGATTCCGAAGGGGGAGTACGGCGGCGGCGAGGTCATCGTCTGGGATTCGGGCACCTACGAGACCGAGAAGTTCCGCGACCACGGTCCCGACGGCCCCGAGAAGGGCGGGGAAGTGATCGTCACCCTGCACGGCACGAAGATCAAAGGACGCTACGCGCTGATCCAGACCGACGGCAAGAACTGGCTCGCGCACCGGATGAAGGAGCAGGCGATCTTCTCACCGAAGGACATGGCGCCGATGCTGGCGACGCATGGTTCGGTGGAGCGGCTCAACTCCGTCGTGTGGGCATTCGAGGGCAAGTGGGACGGTTACCGGCTGCTGGTCAACGCCAACCACGGAGCACTTGAATTGCGTTCGCGCAGTGGACGTGACGTCACCCGTGAGTTCCCCCGGCTCGAGGCACTGGCCGCCGATCTGGCCGACCATCACGTCATCCTCGATGGGGAGGTCGTCGCGCTCGACGAGTCGGGCGTTCCCAGCTTCGGCGCGATGCAGAACCGTGCAACCGGAGCCAACATCGAGTTCTGGGCCTTCGACGTGCTGCAGCTGGACGGGCGACCCCTGTTGCGCGCCAAGTACGCAGACCGCAGACGCATTCTCGAGATGCTTGCCGACGGTGGCGGGTTGATCGTTCCCGAACAGCTCCCCGGCGACGGTGCCGAAGCGCTGGAGTACGCCAGGTCCCGACGGTGGGAGGGCGTGGTCGCCAAGAAGCGCGACTCCACCTACCAGCCGGGGCGGCGCTCGCAGTCATGGATCAAGGACAAGCTCTGGTTGACCCAGGAAGTCGTCATCGGCGGATGGCGGGCCGGTGAGGGCGGACGCACCAGCGGCATCGGCGCGCTGCTGGTCGGTGTGCCGGGCGATGGCGGCCTTGACTTCGCAGGCCGCGTCGGGACCGGATTCACCGATAAGGACCTGGCGGCGTTGAAGAAGACGCTGGCACCGCTGCACACAGACGAATCCCCTTTCACGACACCGCTTACCGGACCCGACGCGAAGCGGGTGACGTACGTGCGCCCGGAGCTGGTGGGGGAGGTGCGGTACGGCGAGCGGACGTCGGACGGTCGACTGCGCCAACCCAGTTGGCGCGGGATGCGGCCGGACAAGTCGCCCGACGAGGTGGTGTGGGAATAGTGGCCGGGCCACTCAAGTATTGGGCTGTCTCGACGATGCGTGGCGACGACGGGTCCCTGAGAGTTCGTTGGTGAACATATCGAGCATGTGCTCAAAGGTGCTGTCGGCGTTCGCCGTCTGACCGATTCGAGCCAGCTCGATGGTGACGGATCCGTGGATCGCACTCCAGACGACTTGTGCATCTTCGGTCGAATCCCGCGCGGACGCACCGTTTTTCATCACATCGACCATTTGGACCAACATGGCGAACACTGCGCGACCAGAGTCCGCCACCGAGGACCATTGGTCTTCGAGCGGGCTGCCCGCTCCGAAGATCAACGAATATCGAGCGGGATGGCGGAGGGCGAACTCGCGGTAATTTCGGCATGCCTGCCGGAAGCGCTCGACCGGGTCGCCGTCCTCCGGTACGTCGATGGCCTCACCAAGCTGTTCCAGTGCCCGCGTCGCCAAAGCGACGGTCAGGCCGTCTTTGTTCGCGAACCTGTTGTAGACGCTCATGGGGGAGACCGCAGCCTCCTGGGCGACGGCACGGATGGTCACACCGACGGTGCCGTCACGATCCAGCACGGTCTCGGCCGCGTTGAGCAACGCGGCCGAGACCTGGTGGCTGGCCGTGCGACGGCGGGCCGTCATGCCACGGTGACCTGCCGATCGGCCATCCAGGACAGAGCGGTATCGGCGACGGCGCGCCATCCCTTGTCGATGGTCAGTGAGTGTCCGCGGCCCTCGAACTCGTGGAAGTCGGTGATGGCGTCGGACTTCGCGTACAACCCGTGCGTGGCCTTGGCCGAAACGAACGGCACGGTGTGGTCTGCGGTACCCCCGGTGATGAGCAACGGTCCCCTTGTGCCGTTGGCGATGTCGACCTTGGCGGGCGAGTTACCGGAGAAGTTTGCTGTCGCGGCTTCGAACAGCGGCTTGCCGGGCGACGGAATCGACCACTGCTGCCAGAGCTGGTCGGATTCCTCCTGAGTCAGCGCATTGCCGAAGCCGTAGCGCCACTGTGCCTCGGTCAACCCCTTGGCGCGGCCCCGGTTGAGGGGGTTGCTTAAAACCGGGAATGCCGAGCGCAGTTGAGCGAACGGAAGCGGCTTCACGCCCTTGATCGGGGCGGGGTCGATGGCGATCGCTGCAGCGGCCTTGTTCTGGCCCAACAGCTTCTGGGCAATGAGGCCACCGAAGGAGTGCCCGATTACCACTGGTGGGGTGTCGAACTGTTCGAGCACGTCGGCGTAGTGCTTGGTCAGTTCGTCGATGCCGAATCCCGCCTGGTTGGAGGGGTTCTGGCGGGTTTGTTCGACGGTGGCGTGTTCACCGGGCCACGCCGGTGCGACGGCGTGGTGGCCCCGTGCGGCGAAGTATTCGATCCACGGTTGCCACGCGGTGTTGGAGATCCAAAGCCCGTGAATGAAGACGACGTTGGTCATGTTGCTTCCTGTCCTTCGGGCGATGTTTCTTATGGAACAACGTTACATAAGCATCGCAGCATCGACAACGAAGATGGGGCTGCAGATATTTCCGCGTACCGAAGCCGACGTACTGCCATCCCGACCTCAGACGTCGGTATCGAGATATCGAGTCTTCACCGGAGGTGCGGCTAGCAGCGGAGGCAGCTCGACGATCTGTCCCTCGCCGGCGCGGAATCTCCGGTACGCCTCGTCTTGTTCGACGGATTCCCAACGTTCGTAGATGATCCAATGGGCTTCATCGTCTTCGTCGACGATGACGTCGGTGACCAGGTTGCCGTCGAAGGCGCGGGTGTCCTTGAGCGCGCTGCCCATCACTTCGCGTGCAGCGACTACGGATTCCGGCTTGAACTTGAGCTCGAGCAACACGGTGATTGGCATCTTGTCTCCTCGTTTCGATGGGGCGTCTGCGCCCACTATCCGTGGCGAAGACTACTGCCGGAAGCAGTGATCGCTTCCTGCATGCCCCGCGTCGCCAGCACGTCGGCGAGCTCGTTGTCGGCGACCCCCGAGTGCCCCTTGACCCAAAACCACTCGACCTGGTGTCGCCCGCACGCCGATTGAAGCCGCTTCCAGAGGTCGACGTTCTTCACCGGCTGCTTCGCGGCGGTCATCCAACCGTTGCGTTCCCACCCGAGCACCCACTTGGTGATGCCGCTGCGGACATAGGTGCTGTCGGTGTAGAGGTGCACGACCACCGGCCTGGTCAGCGCCTCGAGCGCCATGATCGGCGCGGTCAACTCCATGCGGTTGTTGCTGGTCTCGCCCGACTCGCCGCCGCACATTTCGCGGACGTGCTCGCGCTGGCGCAGCACCGCACCCCAGCCGCCAGGGCCGGGATTGGGCCTGCAGCCGCCGTCGGTGTGGATGACCACTGGGTGCTCGATCGATTCGCTCATGGCTTCAGTTCCCCCGTGCCGAGGAGGGCGCCGGTCGCGGGCCGGCCGATCCGGGCGCCATCGAAGACGGGGCCACGGTCCTCGGCATCGGTCATGCGCCGAGGATAGGCACTGCGGTCGAGCAGTCGGCTCAGCGACGCGCGGGAGCCGAGATCATCGCCGAGCGGATCGACAGGCCGAGCTCGTGATGATGCAGCGTGGTGATCCTGCGCCCCGGCTGCACCGCGTCCTTGACCGGTGTCGTGCGGTCACCGAAGAACGCGGCAGTGGCGTCGATGTCGGCGACGACGTACGTGATCCCCCAGAGAGTGGATGGAGCCTCGCCCGCCGTCCCTGGCGAGCCGACGACCTCGACGATCACCTCGCCCAACCGGAAGAAGATCTGTCGGATCGGTTGTCCGCCGAGTTCGCTCACCCGTTCCCTGCGCGGGTGCACGTCAATGGCGGCCAGCGCTTCGACCGTCCGGCCCAGGTCGGGTGAGAGCAGCACGACGTGGTCGATCAAGCTGACGCCGTTGGCGTGCGTGGTCGGCGCCGCAGCGGCTCCGGTCGATCTCTTCGTCGGGATGCCGTCGAGATCGTCGAGCGCGTTGTCGGATGGCAGGCCGCGCAACGACCACCCCACGATGCCGGCTCCGGTATCAGATGTCGCCGCCGGGGCGGCTCCGGCGTCACGCCCGACGAGCCGGATGCCAACGCCGCCGACCCGGCACACGGCATCGGAGCCAACGCTGAACCCGGCTCGCGTCCAGGCATCCGCGGGGTCGGCGACCTCGAGCTCGTCGACGGTGACGATCATGGACAAGAGGCTCGCCTTCCGGCTTGTCAGTACCTGCGCCTAGCGTCGGTCGGCATGAGAAGAACTGGTTCGGTTTCGGTCGCTGTCATCGTGCCAACGCCTGAACTACTCAAGCAAATGTTGTACGAGAAACCTGCCTGCTGGACGTGGGCGGCGTTCGCGTCGGTCGTGTTCCAGCGCTGGGCCGCCGTCGAGGAACGCAAGCTCGTTCAAGTGGTCGGCTCACCCGTGCGGCCGACGGGACGGCTGCAGACGGGCCCCGAGGTTGCACAATTCGTGACCCAGCACATGCGCGCAGTCGACGATCTCGTCGTGGAGGTGGGGGCCTTCATCAAGGCGCCGGCATTCTCCGAGGTCTTCGGGGCACGGGACGGCGAAGACGAAGCCGACCCAGATGCGATCGTGAACGCCGCCCATCAACTGGGCGACTACTACGAACGGGTGCTGAATCTGGCCGAGGAGTGCCGAAGATACTCCACCCCAGAGCAATACGCTGATCTCATTCGCGACTGCACGCGCTTCATGAACCAGCCTCTTCAGGACTTTGGAGCTTTCGTCAACGACGTTCTCGAACGTCTCGAGCAACTGCAGAACCGGGCGATGTTGGGCCAGCCCTATGTTCGGCTGGGACCGGTCCCACTGCGCACCGTCACCGATGACCGTCTGCTCTGGTCGATCTTGGATCGGTTGCAGACGATCGACTGACGCGCGCGGCCGTCTGTTCCGAAGCCCTTGAGGTCGGGATGACCTGGAGGGCCATCCTTCCGTCATAGTCGACTCGGGTCGTGATGCCAAGCGGTGCGAGTGCTGCGGTGTAGAAGTCGATCGAACGCTCGATGTCGCTCACCGAAATGAAGAGGTGATCGAGCATCGTGTTCAGAGTAGGTTCAGGCGTACCGCTGGGCCCAAGGCCATGGCAAACCCGGCGACGGGACGCCCCAGCCGGGTACGACCACGGTGTCGCGCCCCGATAGGCGCCGTGAATCATGCGACCGAACAAGTTGGCAAACGCGTTGTGCTGCACGATAAATACCGTGAATGACCTGATTGACGACGTAACCTTCCTCGACGAGGGACGTGCCGTATAGCTTCTGTTCGTGGGTTCATCGGTCTCGGAGGCGGAGTCCCCGGCACCGAGTCGACCACGGTGGTACGTGAGTTCTGCTCCACCTCGCCAGCGGCTGGCGGTGATCGTCGTCGAAACGTTGGCGAGCCTGGTGGCACTAACGATCGTGGCGGCGCTGACGGCCTTCACCCACGACCCGTGGTTGATCCCTCCGCTGGCGGCGAGCATGGCGTTGGTCGTTGGCGGCGCCCACTTCCCGCTGTCACAGCCGCGCAACGTGATCGGCGGGCACGTGATGTCCGCGATCGTCGGCGTGCTCGTCGGCATGATCGGCATCGATTCACTATGGGCCGGTGCACTTGCTGGAGCATTGGCACTCGGCACGATGAAGTTGCTGCGGATATCGCACTCCCCGGCCGCCGCAACGGCGATGATCGCCGTCGTCCCTGCCATTCCCCGTTGGGAGTTCGTCGTCCTCGTCGGGTCCGCAGCGGCGATTCTGGTCGCCGTGGGCCTGGTGGGCAACAAGATCAACGGCGCGAAGTACCCCCATTACTGGTGGTGACGGTGGATGGGCTCCACCATCACACGTGCGGGCCCGAGCCCCATCTCCACCCGCCTCGTGAACACATGTGAGAAGTCTATGAGGATCGTGACGGAGGACCAGCTGACGCTGACAATGGTCGAATGACCTCATTGCCGGTGAGTGACGATGGCGTGCGGCCCCGTCGCGCCATTCTCGGCCAACTGCCCCGAATGTACCGCGCCGATGGCACCGCGATCCGGGTGCTCCTCGTCGACGACGAGCGCGCGCTCACCAACCTGGTTCGCATGGCGTTGCACTACGAGGGCTGGGACATCGACGTCGCGCACGACGCCCGCGAGGCCGTCGAGAAGTACCGCGCGAATATCCCGGACATCCTGGTCCTCGACATCATGCTGCCCGACATGGATGGGCTCGGAGTGCTGCAACTCCTCCGGGATTCGGGCACGTACACACCCACGCTGTTCCTGACCGCGCGCGATTCGGTGATGGACAGGGTCACCGGTTTGACCGCGGGCGGCGACGACTACATGACCAAGCCGTTCTCCCTCGAGGAGCTGGTGGCCAGGCTGCGCGGACTGCTCCGCCGGTCGGCCTATATGACTCCTGCCGACGACGAGAGCTTGACCGTCGGCGACCTCGAACTCGACGGTGTCAGCCGCGAGGTGACGCGCGGCGGTATGCCGATCTCGCTGACCTCCACCGAATTCGAGCTGCTGCGATTCCTGATGCGCAATCCCCGGCGCGCGTTGACCCGAGAGGAAGTTCTGCAAAAGGTGTGGAACTACGACTTCGGCGGACGCTCGAGCATCGTCGACCTGTACGTCTCGTACCTTCGGAAGAAGGTTGACGCCGGACGCGAGCCGATGATCCAGACGGTTCGAGGCGTCGGTTACATGCTGCGGCCTGTGGAATGAACGTATTGCGTTGGCGGACATGGACGTTGATCCGTCAGCTCGTCGTCGGGGTGTGCGCGCTGGTGACGTTGGTGCTGTTGGCGATGGGAGTGGCGTCGTCGTTGACCAGGCGGCACTCGCTGTGCGGTGTCATCGACAACCATCTCTTGGC
>JAOPVF010000023.1 GCA_025963195.1 Mycobacterium sp.
TGCTGATCGCGGGCGTCAGGCGGGCGCTTCGTGAATCTCGATGGGATTGCCGTCGGGATCGAGGATCTGGATCTGTTTACCGCCGGGGCCGACTTCGACGTCGTTTCGAAACGTAGTGCCAATGCCGCGCAGGCGGCCGACCAGCGCCTCGAGGTCGTCGACGTAGAGCACGATGCGGGTCCACCCCCCGGGCTCCTGGCGACGGCCGTCGGGCATCGGTCGCGAGCCCGAACTCTCCGGCCCGCTCAGCAGGAGGTGCAACGCCTTGTGCGACACGATCGCGACCGGTCCGGCGCGCTGGACGAGCTCGAACCCGAGCTGGGTCGTGTAGAACTCGATCGCTCGGTCGAGGTCGGTGATCTGGTAGCGGACGACGGCGTCGGCGTCGGTCGGCTGCCACATGGGGTGCTTGGACATACCCACACGCTACGAGCGCACGCAGCCAGAGTCTTGGAAGAATGTGCACTCGTCCGGAACTGCCACGTGCAGCTGTTTGACGTGCGCACTCGCGCGGCCCAACCGACCCGGCGACGTGCCGGTGAATTCCCGGGCGTCGTGGATGAGATGTGATTGGTCGAAGTAGCCGCACGCTGTCGCCAGTTCTGCCCAATCGGGTGCATCGGTCCGCCGGGCGAGTGCACTGACACGCTGGAATCGCAACACTCGGCTCAGCCGCTTCGGAGTCATCCCGACCTCGGCGGTGACCACCTCGATCAACTGGCGTCTGCTGAGCTCGACGCCTGCCGCTACCTGGCCGACTGTGACACCCGGCTTGGCGAGCCGGTCGAGTGCGAACGGCACCGCAGGGTGGGCACGGTGCAGCGACGGCAAGCGCGACGTCAATGCCGCTTCAAGTACCGCGAATCGATCCGTCGGCGTAGGTGCCGCGCACAACCGCTCACGCAGCACGATCGCCGAGCGCCCCCAGAGGATCTCGAGGTCGACGTGCCGATCGGCGAGCTCGCCGGGCGCGACACCCAGAAACGGCAGCGCTCCGCCCGGCCGGAAATGGACACCGATGATCGACGCGTGCTCGCGGGTGTCGATCATGAAGAACCGCCGATACGCGCCGGAGACCACACCGCCGGAAAACCGCAGGCACGCCGCGCTGAAGGGGTCGCGAATCCGCACGACGTCGTCGTGGAGGTTGACGACGAGCTCGAGCGTGCCACTTGGAACGATCCGCTCGGTCGAGTGACGCGGTGCGTCGTGCAGCCACCACAGATACTCGACGAAGGGCGCGAGCTGCGGGCCGGGCCGGTGCGTCAGGTACTGCATTCCTCCAGGATGCCCACCTCACCCGAAGTCGACGCAGCTCTCTATCGTCATCAAACGTGAGACGGGTTCGGCATTTCGTCGTGAGCGCGCCACTTACCTACTCCTGGCTCGTGGTTCTCCTGGTCACCACGCTCCTGCAGCACGCGCTGCCCTTGCGGCGACTTCACGCGCTGCTGCAGAAGGAATCCACCAACCTGCACCACCTGACGACCGACCCGATTCGGGTGTTGCTCGAGAGCCTGCTCTGGATCGACGGTCGCTATTGGTGGCCGTATCTGGTGGTGTTCACGGTGTTCTTGGCGCCGGCCGAGCGGTGGCTGGGCCATCTCCGCTGGCTGACCGTTGGCCTGATTTGCCACATCTGCGCCACGTATCTCAGCGAGGGCTACCTGTACTGGACGATTCACGAAGCCGAGGCCTCGCCGCGGCTGATCGACGCGCGCGACATCGGCGTGAGCTACTTCGTGGTCGGCATTGTCGGGGTGCTGGTGTACCGGATCGCATCGCCGTGGCGCTGGGTCTATCTCGTCGCGGCGATCCTGGTCTTCGCAGGGATGTTCGCCGTTCGCACCGACTTCACGCAGTTGGGGCACCTGTGTGCCCTGCTGCTTGGACTGGCCTGCTACCCCTTGACGCGCCGCAAGCGCGCCGCGGTCGCTGCGTAGACTCCGGGCTGTGGCGATCAACGACGAGGACCTCGGTCATCTGCGTCGCTGCGTGGAACTCGCGCGGTCGGCATTGGATGCAGGCGACGAACCGTTCGGCTCAATGCTGGTCGACGCCGACGGTCACGTCCGGTTCGAGGACCGCAACCAGGTCAAGGACGGTGACGCGACCCGGCATCCCGAGTTCGAGATCGCGCGTTGGGCCACGTCGAATCTCACTCCCGCCGAACGGGTTAGCGCCACGGTCTACACGTCGGGCGAGCATTGCCCGATGTGCTCCGCCGCCCACGCGTGGGTGGGGCTGGGCCGCATCGTGTACGCGGCGTCGACGGAGCAGCTGACCGGCTGGCGGTCCGAATGGGGAACCGCTGCGTCACCCGTTGCCCCGCTACCGATTACGGCGATTGCGCCTGGCATCGACGTGGACGGGCCCGCGCCAGAACTCGCCGAGGCGATGAAGACGCTCTACGAAGCGAAGTTCCGGGCGTGAACGGCCCAGCGTGGGTCCAGCACGCGATCTGGTGGCAGGTCTACCCCTTGGGTTTCGTCGGCGCCTTCCCCGCCGACCCGGCACCGGTCGCCGACGAGCACCGGTTGGATCGCGTCACCGACTGGCTCGACCACGCCGTCGTACTCGGCGCCTCGGGTGTCGCGCTTGGCCCGCTGTTCGCCTCGTCGACCCACGGTTACGACACCACGGACCACTATTCGATCGATCCACGGCTCGGTGACGACGCCGACTTCGACCGGCTGATCTCCGAGGCCCGCAGTCGTGGCCTGCGCGTCCTTCTCGACGGGGTGTTCAACCACGTCGGCTCTGAGTTCCCCCGCTACCGGGAGGCCATCGCCGGCGGCGATGCTGCATGGTTCCGCAAGCGCGGCAAGGGTTTCCAGACGTTCGAGGGTCATGACGGTCTCATCACGCTGAACCACGACAACCCCGACGTCGTCGACTACGTCGTCGACGTGATGTCGCACTGGCTGCGTCGCGGCGCCGACGGCTGGCGACTGGACGCCGCCTACGCGGTGCCGGACCGGTTCTGGGCGCAGGTGCTGCCAAGGGTGCGCGAGTCGTTTCCCGACGCGTGGTTCGTCGGTGAGGTGATCCACGGCGACTACCCCGCCATCGTCGCGGCGTCGACGTTCGACTCCGTCACGCAGTACGAGCTGTGGAAGGCCAGTTGGAGCAGCCTCAACGACGGCAACTTCCACGAACTCGACCACGCGTTGCGCAGGCACGACGAGTTTCTGGACGCGTTCGCCCCGATGACGTTCGTCGGCAACCACGACGTGACCCGCGTCGCCAGCAAGCTCGACGACACCCGGCACGTCGACCACGCCCTCGTCCTGCTGCTGACTACCGGTGGCGTGCCAAGCGTGTACGCGGGCGACGAGTGGGCGTACCGCGGTGTCAAGGAGGAGCGGTTCGGCGGTGACGACGCGGTGCGGCCCGAGTTCGCCCCGCGTCCGGACGAGGCTCAAGCCCTTGGGCAGGACGTGTTCCGGATGCACCAGCACTTGATCGGGTTGCGAAGACGCAATCCGTGGCTGCACCGGGCGCGCACGTCGGCACTACATCTCACCAACCGGCACTACGTGTACCGGACCCAGGCCGGCGACGATGCGTTGGTGGTTGCGCTCAACGTCGACGATGCGCCGTTGCAGATGCCGTTGTCGGAGCTGGGGATTGGGAGCGGGCGCATCGTCGCGGGCTCCGGAGCGCCGGTCGAGGCGACGGTGGACCGGGTGGACGTCGCCCCACACGGCTGGGCCATCATCGCCGATTAGTTGGTCGAGGGTGGTGGTTGTGGTTGGAAGGGTTGGTACCACCACCATTGGGCGCGTTCGCCGGTAGGTCGTTGGCAGGGTTTGACTGCGGGTGGGGGTGTGGTCGGGGGTCGGGCCAGCGATCCCGCCGTCAGTGGTCTGCCGAAACCGTCGGTGACGACGAGGTGTTGGGCGGGTCCGGTGATGGTGATGACGCCGCGATGGTGGGCCCGGTGATGGTGGGGGCAGACCAGGACCAGGGTGTTGGATGTGGTGGGCGTGCAAACCGCGGGTCGCCCCGCAACCGGGTACCACACAGCAGCGGTCGCGGTGCTCCAGAACCCGGCGCAGCCGGCGCCCGACGGTGCGGCTCGCCCGCCCCGAGCCGATCACCCGCCCGTCGCGTTCGAACCACACCTCGCAGGTCGCATCACAGGTCAGGTAGCGGCGCTCGTCATCGGAGAACAGCGGACCCAGGCTCGTGAACGCATCGACGGTGTTCGGCAACGGTGGCGCCTGCCCGGATGAGCTGTCGGTGTGGTCGTGTTTCCACCGGGCGATCAGGGCGTCGCGGTGCGACTGCAGGGCGGCGTCGAACGTCGCGGCCTCGGCGTGCGGCAGGGTGATCGCCAGCAGGTGGACTGCTCGTCGGTGGTATTGCTGATCGACCGCGGCGGTTCCGGCCGCGGCTCGGGTTCGGGTCGCGGTCCCTGCTTGAGCGCGGTGCGCAGTTGCGTGACCGTGGCGCTGGCGGCCATCTCCGCGTAGTGCGCACGGATCCATCGGCCGCCTTCTCGGCGATGGCCCCGACCTGATCCAGGGAGAACCGGCCCTCCCGCATCCCCTTCGCGCAGCGCGGGAACTCCTGCAGTCGGTGCGCGACGGCGACGATGGTATCGGCGTTGCGCGGTGACACACCGGTCTTCCATGCCACCAGCGCCGAGACGGACCGCGCACCGGTGGCGCCCCCCCGGTTCGTCGTGGTCGATCTCGGCGACGATGTCCAGACGATGTCCACGATCTGACCGTCGATGGCGTTGCGCTGGCCGGTCAACTCCGCCAACTTCGCGAACAACCCGTCCAGACGCTGCACCGGGCTCACCCCAGGAGCGAAAGAGGCTGCCGGCGAAGACATACCACCATCAAATCAGAACGGTCCGACAAAACAGGCGGTCCGCTCCCAGTGTCCTGAGGCGTGGATACCGCGACGCAGTTTCGTGGTATTTCGGCGTCGTCCCTAGTTCGGCCCGAGCAGTTCGACGGTCAGAGCATCGGGCTCGCCGCCGTAGTGCCGTTCCAGCACGTCGAGGAAGTCGCGATCGTCATCGGTCGCGTTGGCGAACAGGGTCATCGACGACCGCAGCTTGAGGGCGTCCACGTGGCCCATCACCTGTTCGATCGGGCCATCGGCCGCGGCCACCAGTCGCGTGCACTCCCGTAGTCGGGGTCCGAGGATTGGGTGGTCGAGGTAGGCGACCGCCTCGTCGCGCGATCCGATGCCGTAGTGCACGGCGGTGGGGCTGCGCCCCAGCTGCCGCAGTTGCGGGAAGACGAACCACATCCAGTGAGAGCGTTTCGCGCCGGCCCGGAGCTCGGTGAGGACAGCGTCATGAACGCGGTCCTGTGCGTCGACGAACCGCCGCAGATCGAACGGGTCTGCGGCGCTGGGTGAGAAGGATTTCTCGACAGGCATGTCGTGAGCAAGTCTTCCGAGCTAATGTTCGAAATTCAATGATGACAATTACCGCGCCGGAATCGCCGACGGACCCGGAACCGGCGCCCAAACCGCGAAGTCTGCGGCACCGCGTCCTTTCGCGGATCAGCATCCAGTCCAAGCTGCTGGTGATGCTGCTGCTGACCAGCATCCTGTCGGCCGCGGTCGTCGGCCTCATCGGCTATCAATCCGGCCAAAGTTCACTGGGGGCATCGGCGTTCGACCGATTGACCGAAATTCGCCAATCTCAGACCCGCCAATTGCAGGCGCAGATTTCTGACTTGCAGAATTCGCTAGTCATCTATTCGCGAGGATCGACGGCCACCGAGGCCGTCGAGGCGTATACAACCGCCTTCGACCAACTGAACAACGCCACCATCAACCCCGCCCAGCAGCAGGCGATCGCCAAGTACTACGACGACGTCTTCGCGAAGCACGAAGACGCCCAGACCGGCAACGACGTTGACGTCGACGCGTTGTTGCCGACCTCGAATGCCCAGAAGTATCTGCAGGCCTACTACACGACGCCGTTCACCGATTGGGACGCCGCAGTCAAATTCGACGATGCGCACGACGGCAGCGCGTGGTCGGCGGCCAATGCCCGGTTCAACGACTTCTTCCGTCAGATCGTGACCCGCTTCGAGTTCAAGGACGCGCTGTTGCTGGACACCAGCGGCAACGTCGTCTACAGCGCGTACAAGGGCGTCGACCTCGGCACCAACATCCTCAACGGGCCGTACCACGGCGGCGACCTGACAGAGGCGTACAACAAGGCCCTCGCGTCCAACGCCGTCGACTATGTCGCCACCACCGACTTCAGCGACTACCAGCCCGCCGACGAGCCGACCGCCTGGATGGTGTCGCCGGTTGGGCCGCAGGGCCGCGTCGAGGGTGTGCTCGCACTGCAGTTCCCGATATCGAAGATCAATCGGCTGATGACGATGGACAAGCGGTGGGAAGAGTCGGGGATGGGCAAGACCGGCGAGACGTTCATCGTCGGTCCCGACGATCTGATGCGCTCGGATTCCCGCCTCTTCCTGGAGGATCCCGAAGCATTCAAGCGCGACGTCGTCGACGCCGGCACTCCGCCGGACGTGGCCCAGGAATCGATCCGACAGCACGGGACCACTCTCGTGCAACCGGTCGCGACGGAAGCCACGAAATTGGCGCAACGCGGGCAACGCGGCACTCTGATCGCGCTCGATTACCTGGGCCACGAGACGCTGCAGGCCTACGCGCCGGTCGATGTTCCGGGCCTGCACTGGGCTGTCGTAGCCAAGATCGACACTTCCGAGGCCTTCGCGCCGGTTTCGTCATTCACGCGCACATTGGTGCTCTCGACGACGGTGATCATCTTCGTGGTCTGCATCGCGGCGATGCTGCTGGCACGGCTGTTCGTGCGGCCCATCCGACGGCTCGAGTCGGGTGCCCAGCGGATCAGCTCGGGCGAGTACGGCGTATCGCTGCCCGTGCAGTCTCGTGACGAATTCGGGGATCTCACGGTTGCTTTCAATGAGATGAGCCGAAACCTGGCAATCAAGGAGGAGCTTCTCACCGAACAGCGGAGGGAAAACGACCGCTTGATGCTGTCGCTGATGCCCGAACCCGTGGTGCAGCGGTACCGGGAGGGCGAGGAGACAATCGCCCAGGACCACCAGAACGTGACGGTGATCTTCGCCGACATCGTCGGGATGGACGAGCTGGTCTCGAAGTTGACGTCCGACGAGCAGTTGGCCATCGTCAACAAATTAGTGCGCCAGTTCGACGCCGCTGCGGAAAGCCTTGGCGTCGAGCGGATCCGTACTCTGCACAACGGCTATCTGGCCAGCTGCGGACTGAGCGTTCCACGTATCGACAACGTTCGCCGAACGGTCGATTTCGCCATCGAGATGCAGCGAATCATCGACCGCTACAACAGTGAGTCCGACAACGACCTGAAGTTGCGCGCGGGGATTGACACGGGCACCGTCACCAGCGGCCTGGTCGGCCGATCCAGCATGGCCTATGACATGTGGGGATCGGCGGTCGACATCGCGAACCAGGTGCAGAGCGGATCACCGCATCCCGGTGTCTATGTCACGGCGCGGGTGTACGACGTGATGAGGGATTCTCGCCAGTTCGCTCCCGCCGGCGACGTGGGCGCCGGCGACGACACCGAACCCGTTTTCCGGTTGGAGCACCAACCATGACCAGCGTGTTCGACGCGCCGTGGTTCTCGTGGGCGATCTGCGTCGCCGTTGGCTTCCCGCTCGCGCTGGTCCTCCTCACCGAATTGCACAACGCGCTGCTGCGCAGGCGCAGTGCGCTGGCCCGGCCGGTGCATCTGTTACGCAACTACATCCTGCCGCTCGGCGCGCTGCTGCTGTTGCTGGTGAAGGCGACCCAGGTCTCGGCCGAGGCCACACCGGTGCGCATCGTCTCGACCGTCTTCGGGTTCGTAGTGCTGATCCTGCTGCTGTCCGGTCTCAACGCGACGCTGTTCCAGGGTGCACCGGAAGGCAGCTGGCGCAAGCGGATTCCATCGATCTTCCTCGACGTGGCCCGATTCGCGATCATCGCCATCGGCGTAGGGCTGATGTTCTCCTTCATCTGGGGAGCCGACGTCGGCCGGCTGTTCACCGCACTCGGCGTCACCTCGATCGTGCTGGGCCTGGCACTGCAGAACTCGGTCGGCCAGATCATCTCCGGGCTGCTGCTGCTCTTCGAACAGCCATTCCAGCTGGGCGACTGGATCGAAACTCCGACCGCGCGTGGGCGCGTCGTCGAAGTCAACTGGCGCGCAACGCATATCGACACCGGAAGCGGCATGTTGATCATGCCGAACTCGGTGCTGGCCCTGGCGTCGTTCACCAACTACAGCAGGCCGCCGGGTACGCACAGCCTGTCAGTAAGCACGGTGTTCTCGGTCGACGATCCACCCGACGACGTCATTGCGATGCTGAACCGGGTCGCTGCGATGCTGCCGCAGCTCCGACCAGACGCGGCACCGTCCAGCAACCGCACGGGCGCGCTGCAGTACAGCACGGGAATTCCGGTGCTCACACCGGCCGATGACTTTGCCGCCAAATCGCTGTTCCTCCGGTGGGTCTGGTACGCATCGCGCCGGGCCGGGCTGCACCTCGACGAGGCAGAAGACCAGTTCGCCACCCCTGCGCGCCGCGAGGCGTCGCTGCGCATCATCGCGCCGACGCTGCGGTTGACCGCCGCCGATCAAGAGGCACTGCTCCCCCGTGCCACGCTCACCCGATATGGCACCGAGGAGTACCTCCAGTTCGCGGGTCAAGTGCCCATGCGCATGACCTTCTTGGTCAATGGACGGGTCCGGCTGGTCGCCCGCGGAGACGACGGCGCGATCATCCCAGTGCGCATCCTCGAAGAGGGTGACTTTCTTGGACAGACCGCGCTCACCCGCGAAGCCGTTACCGCGTCGGCGTATGCGCTCGAGGAGGTGACCGTATTGCAGATCGAACGGGAACACATCGAGGAGCTTGTCGAGCGAAAGCCGTTGCTGCTGCAGGACATCGGCCGGGCCATCGAAGAGCGGCGGAAGAGCCTCAGGCGCGCATTGGCCGCAGCGGACGACTAGGGGCGCGAAGAAACGACGTCTGCACACCGATCGAGGATCGAGCCACGAGATCGGCTGGGCGTGCGAGGATTTGCTGGACATCGACATGATGCCTCGAGCCGGCATCGTTACCGCCATCACACTCGGCGCTCGGTTCACCATCCCGGGCGCGCCGACACCTACAGGCTGATGACCAGTGGTGATGCCGGTGTCGACCACGCCATCGGGACCATATCGGGGCAGGTCAGTCGGCCGATGGGGCTGCCGGGGGCTCCAGTCTCGACGAATTGGCGCCACGCCACGTCACGCAGTCAGACCGTTTCACGCGCGACGAGCCGTCGCCGGCGCCGAGTCCCAGAAATCACTTCATTCACACAGGTCACACCTCAAATCGGTCGTCGACGTCTCGATCCCGAGTCCTGATCGTTAGCCAACTGCGACATCACAGCTCGGCGTTGAGAGCGGAAGCGAACCACATCCACGTGATTCACTAACGCTCGCAAAGCAACGGCGATTGCTTGACAGGACATGAAGAAAGGCGGTCGGTTGCCGTTATGAAGTTCGTCAGAAAGATTCGTGGAACGTGGTTGCGCAGGCTGGCGGTGGGTGCCGTCACCGCGG
>JAOPVF010000084.1 GCA_025963195.1 Mycobacterium sp.
CCACCTGGCTGGTCGCCGAACTGGAACGGGTGCTGGGCGAGCTCGAGGCCCTCTTGCCGGTGATCAAGTAGCAAAAGTCCTGGTCGTCAGCCCTGAACAGGTCTACCGTCGAGGTATCTCAACGAAGAGGGGAGATGCCATGAAGGGTGCGCATCACGATCCCGTGGATCATTCCCGCACCACGCAACCGCATGCCGGCGAATCGATGATCGACACGCTGTGGTTTCCGGGACTGATCCTGATCGCAGTGGGAATCATCGGATTGGTAGGCATCGTCGCCGCAGCCGCGTACGGAAACACCGATTGGGTGCTTCCCCTGGCGTTGGTGAGCGGCGCGGTAGTGACGGCTGGCGGCGGGCTGATCTTCCTGGAGCACCGCAGGGTCAACCGCATCGAGCAACGCTGGCGGGCAGACCATCACGGGCCAGAATCCCACCGGCACGCCGTCTAACTGCGTTGCCGGCGTTCACATTGCGGCTGCGATCCGCGCAGTTCAACGTGCCGTGCGACGTTGGCCGACTAGTACGACGCGCTAGCTACCTGCTGCGACCCCGCGCAGAGTCGGGTAGTGCACTACGGGTGTCTTCGTCGACGTCGGCGGCCACGATCGAATCATGTTCATCGAGCTCGACGATTACACCCGCATCGCGGTCCGCACGGCACTGGCCACACTCATCTGCGCGCTCATCGACTGGACTGAGCGCGAAGACGGCGGCAACTACCTCCTCAAGCCCGGCGAGTGCGGCGGCTGCGACCGCCACCCCATCGACGTGTCAGACACCGCGTTCGACCACTCGTGGGCGGTTGACGTCGACATCAACCGGTGCGACGACCCCTTCACGATGGCCGACCGCCACGACCTTCCGACCCGCGTCGCCCGAGTGTGGAACCAGTACGGCTTCGCGTGGAGCAGTGACTATCGGGGACCCAAGCCGGACTGGATGCACTTCGAGTTCATGGGCACGTCTGCCGACGCCATGGAGATGGCCAAGCGCGCGATGCACGAGCTGGCCCCCGAGCGAAGCAAGAGTGCCTAGCTGCGTGCGAATTCCTCTGGCAGCCCGTCGATTCCGGCGCGGATCGCCTTGAGGGCGTCGTCGCGGGCCTTCAGCTTGCTGGCCCGGTGCGCCTTCGCGTGCAGCGTCGCTGCGGCCTCGGCCGCCACCTGCTGAGCCCTTGGCAGGACGTTCTCGGCCTCGACGATCTCGTCGAGCCAACCCGCCGAGACCGCGGCATCGCCCGAGAAGACCGCGGCCAGCGAGATGGCCCGCTGATAGGCCGCCCGCGTCAACCGCATCCGCATGATCTCGATGGCCGAGATCGGCAGCGTCATCCCGATCGCCACCTCGTTGGCCTGGCAGCGGGTCTTCGGCGAACCCACCCGGTGGTCACCGCTGAGCAACATGAACGACCCCATCGCGATCGCGGGGCCCGTGGCCGCGATGATCACCGGCACCGGGAAGGTCAGCAGCCGGATCGACAGCTCGAAGCCGCCGGACAGCATCGCCAGCGCGGCGGCCGCGTCACCAGAGCTGAACACGCTCAGATCGAACCCGCCGCTCAGCACCCGTGAGTTGCCGGCCAGCACGATGGCCTTGACCTCACCGTTCTCGGCGGCCTTCTCGGCGGTGTCCAGTGCGTCATTGATGTTCTGCTGCATGGCAGGTGACAGCGCGTTGACCTTGCCGTCGTCCAACGTGATCGTCGCAACCGACTCATTCAGCTCGTAGCTGACCGTGCTCATCGACTCTCCTTGGGTGGCGGACACTCGAGCCGATGTTACTTAACGCCGTTATCCATTCGGCGGCGCCGTCGCTCACCCCTTGCCGGCGTGGTGACGTCCCGCTTCGCCATTCTGGATCCACGGAAACTCGAGTTCGGTGGTTTGATCGAATTGTCTTGTCCGCCAACGATCCTGGGTCTCCTCGGCCGCGCGATTGATCCGGTCGATCTCGGCGCGATACACATCCGGCCTGGTTTCCTTGGATGCGTAGTGGAAGTAGGTCAGCACGCTGCGCAACAACTCGAGCTTCTGCTTCTCCCGCTTCGCCAGGTCGTGCGTGGTCAACAGTTCGAGGCGCTGCACCGGCTGCAGGGTCGCCCAATCCAGCAGCACCTTCGACTGGAACTCCTGGCGCTTGTTCCAGAACCGGGAACCGCGCTTGTCCTTCTCGGGCCGCGGGTTGTCGAAGTACGTCAAGGTGCCGTCGAACCGGGATCGGATGGCTCCGCCCAGCTGTTCGCGGCTGATTGCCGAATCCCACACCGTTCGCCATTCCTGTCCTGGCGCGAGGAATGGGAGTTCGCTGGGTAGGTCGAGTTCGGCGACGTCGGGCGCCGCGTCGTAGACGTTGTCCTCGTAGATGGCGACCGTCGGCGGGTTGACGAACTGGAAGCGCACGTCGTGTGCGGCGGTCTGGCCGAAGTTGCGCACGACCAGTTCGATCACGTGCCAGTCAGAGGGGTGCGGCTCCATGAACATGGCGACCTGAGGCCGGATCTGGTCGCTCTTGAGCTGGCGATTCTTCTTGAGTTGGCGATTGGCATAGAACAGTGCGGCGATGCCAAGCGCGACGATTCCCCACGCCGCGATTGCCAGCCAAGTCCCAGAACCCAAGTTGTTCAGATCGGCCAAGCGATCCTTCATCCAGTCCACGGCGCCCTCGTGTGATCGATTGGTTTGCCCCGGACCCTATCGCTTCGCTGGCAGATCCGTAAATAGGCCACCGAGCAGTTTGCTAGCGGATGGGCCCAAGGGCGCCGTTCAGACGGCGGTTGCGAGTTCCCCGCGCACGACGGCCGGTGTGACCGCCGCAGGCACCAGGCGTTCACCTCGGGCCAGCCAGCCGTGATCCGACCAGACGATCCGATCCGGCAGACGCCGCCAGTAGTCGGGGTGCGCCCGCAGATACACGTCGACGCTGGCGTGCACGCGGGCGTCGGTGAGCAGCCGTCGCATCGACAGGTTGCCGGCACTTCCGGCCAGCGCATCGGCCTGATCCGGAGCAGGAGACGAGACGGCGTGGAACACGGCGCCCAGAAAGGCGACCTCGCCGGGGCTGCCATTGAGCCCGTCGGCCACCCGTTCGACCATCGCCCATTCCCGGGAGGTCCGCCGCGTTCGGGGCACGCCATGCGGACACGACGTGATCGACGAGCTCGGCCCAGCGCGGCGGCAGGATCCCAACGGTGCCGATCAGGTGAGCCAACGCCTGCGCGTAGTAGCCGCCACCGCCCGCGCCGAATACCAGGACGCGGTCGCCTGGCACGTAGTTCCGCGCGAGGAAGTCGTACGCCTCGCCGACGGCAGCGCGGGCATCGGCAAGCGTGTCACGCCGCCTGGTCCGCCGCGGCGTCCCCGCGTGTTACCAGCTGATTTGGTGATCCGACGCTCGAGCAACCCGAACAGCGCCGTCGCATTGGTGTCGCTGCCAGCCCCCGGTTGATGGCGCACCTGGTCGAAGCACAGCACGACGTTCTTCCTCACGACAAAACCGCCCCCCGGCGAGGAAATTG
>JAOPVF010000117.1 GCA_025963195.1 Mycobacterium sp.
ACCCAGCGTCACGTCGCTCCAGTATTCGACTAGGCCGCCCGTGCCCGGGGTGAAGACCTCTCTGAAAAATGTTTCGACATTTGTTTCTCGCCCGGCATCTGGCGGATCACCTTGAAAGCGACAAAGAATGATGGCGAATGGCGTTGTCGCCGCAGGCCAGAAGGTGGTCCACACGTGGTTGTCGAATCCGATGACGAACAGGTCGAGCTTGTCCGGGCCGCGAGAGACCGCGGCGATGTGCTGCTTGTCGCGGTCGAACACGGCCTTTCCCGGCAGCGGAAACCAATTGCTCTTCCAGACCGAAATGCTCATAAGGTTCTCTCCTTGCCCCCTTTGGGCTCTGGAATCGCGCATGCCGTGCCAAGTAAATGGCCGGGATCTTCGTCGATGGCTATAAACGGATTTTCGCAGACCTTCGGATTTCTTGGTCCCGAATGTCGATCGGGGCCCTAACTTGGATCGATGCCGCGTCTAACGACTGGCAGTGTGGAGGTCAAGTGGTCGAGTGCTCTTAGCTTCACCAGGCAACATAGGCACATAGGCGCACGTATTTCGCGCCCCCGCCACGGCGAACGACCGCCAAACCATTGCCGCAGCATAGGAGCACCTGGTATCAAGAATGCGGATCGCTTTCGCAACTAGGCGACCTGGGAGGCGTAACGCGGTGACTTCGGGCAGGCACACATCGGTTCGAGCCAGTACAAGAGCAGAATCACGGTTTGTTGCTTGACCTTTGGTGTCGCCCCAGATGCGGCTGACCTTATTGCCGACAGCAATCTGATCCTCGATCAGATCGTCGAGTCGGAGATCGGTTTGGTCATGCAGATCTTCCCAAATGTGGGCGGCGAGTGGTACAGGCTCTTTCCCTGGCTTAAGTACGCGCTGGACGCCGTGCAGCGTTCGCGACAGGAAGTCTTTATAAGTGGCGTAAGTATGCCGATGGTCGAGTGCAGCATTCAGACTCTGGCAGCTGGATCGGGCTGTCTCGTGGGCGGTGCGCCGTACCGGCGGCGAACTGAGCTCCTTGCGCGTCATCGAGGGTGTCGCCTCCTACGATGCCCGCCTGGCCTCGGCGCGGTCAACCGGGCCGGATTTGAGGTCGTGGAGGCAGCTCGGATGGACACACGGGCTCATCGCGGTGCCGGCAAGTCCGATCCTTTGGACGCCCGCAGGCTCGCAGCCGCGGTCTTGAACGACCATGTTCGTTTCCGCACCGACTTCGCCGGTGCCGGTCCCGCCGAACGCCGGGGCGACGTGTAAGCGGGGTGCGAGGGCGAGCCGCTAGGCCAAACACCACGTCCAACAGCGGACATTCGGGCAACCAACCAGACTCGAACCGAATTTAACTGGGAACATGTCAGGGTGTACCACTCAGCTGAAAGGTCTCAACCCGTGTCGTAAGTGGCCAATTCCCCCTCGGACACAATTTCAAATCACGCGGTGGGCGAAGTCCACCACGTCGCGCAGCGCCCGTTCGAACAGTTCGGGAATGGCCGCAGCGGCGAGCAACTCACACGCATGGCCCACCCCGTTGTAGGTATGTCCCGTGGCTTCGACCCCGGCCCGCTGCAGGGCCCGCAGGTAGGCCAGCCCCTCGTCGCGCAGCGGATCCAGCTCGTCGGTGGTGATCACGTGCGGCGGCAGCCCCTCGAGATCGGTGGCGTCGGCGTAGTACGGCCAGGCCAGCGGGTTGGTGGTGTGTTCCCCCGCCGGGTCGTAGAGCGCAGCCATCAAGGTCAGCGTGGACGAGCTCAGGATGTAGCCGTCGTTCTCGATCAGTGACGGCAGTGCCGGATCGGGCGTGTCGTATCCGCCGAAGATGTAGGGCACCTGCGCGTACACGCCGTCGATCCGGTCCAGACGACCCTCGCGCTTGGCCTTCAACGCCGTCGCCAGCGACAGGTTGCCACCACCGGACTCGCCCGTGACGACGATCGATGCGACGCCGAGCTCGTCACGCCGTTCGTGCATCCAGTCCAGCGCGCTGGAGCAGTCGTTGAGGCCGGCGGGGAACGGGTGCGGGCCGAGTGCGCCACCCGAGTTCCGGAACTCCACGCCGACGACGACGCACCCCGCGGCGGCCAGCGCCCCGCGCCAGCTCGTTGCGACGGACGTCTGCAGGATCGCCATTCCGCCGCCGTGCAGGTGCAGCAGCCCCGGCAACGGGCCCGTGGCGCCGGCCGGCCGGTCGACGTAGAGCGTGATGTCGTTGCCGTCGACGCCCGTGATGGTCTCGGTACGGGTCTCGACGCCCTCTGGGGTCGTGACGTCGGCCAGCAGGACGCTGAACACGGTGTCGAAGTCCTGCTCGGTGGCTGCGGCAACGGCGAGCAGTTCCGGAAGCGTCGATTGTCTGTCGACGGGCAGCGGCGGGGCGGCCCCTGCCAGCCCGAGCGGTGTGAACGCGGCGACCAGCCGCGGGTCGGTCCGTGGATCGGATTGCAATTCCAGCGTGGGATCGCCAAGTCGGCCGGGCAGCGTGACGTTGACGGTGGGGGTGGCCATGCCGCGAAGCTACACCTCAGTACACGTCGCGCACATAGCGTTTCGTCGCGACGAGTTCACGCTTGTAGTCGTGGGCGGCTTCGTCGGACATCCCGCCGTGGGTCCGGATGACCGCCGTCAGCGCCGCGTCGACGTCCTTTGCCATTCTGGCGGCGTCGCCGCACACGTAGAAGTGCGCGCCGTCCTCAAGCCAGCGCCAGACGTCGGCACCGTAGTCGCCGATCTTGTGCTGCACATACACCCGATCGGCCTGGTCTCTGGAGAACGCCAGATCGAGGCGGTTCAGCAGGCCGTCGCGAACCATGTCCTCGAGATCGTCGCGGTAGTAGAAGTTCTCGGCACGGTGCTGGTCACCGAAGAAGAGCCAGTTGCGGCCCGGGTGGCCCAGCGCTCTGCGCTCCTGAAGGAAGCCCCGGAACGGCGCGATGCCGGTACCGGGGCCGACCATGATCATCGGCGTCGCGCCGTCCTCGGGCGGCCGGAAGTGCGGCGACGGCTGCAGGAACACCTCGGCGTGCGACGCCCGGTCGGCCAAGAACGTCGACGACACCCCGCCCCGGTCCCCACCGCCGACGCTTCGGTAACGCAGCACGGACACCGTGAGCTGCACCTCATGAGGGCTGACCAGCGGGCTGGACGATATCGAGTACGACCGGGGAGTGAGACGCACCAGCGCCTCCTGCCATTCCTCGGGACTCGCGCGCACAGCGAATTCCTCGACGACGTCCAGGCCGTTGCGCCCGACCAGCCAGGCCTCGCGAGCGGCTTTCGGCGGCTTCATGATCCGCGCTGCGGACGCATCGGCGCAGCGTTCGGCCACGAACGTCAACAGATTCGGCGTGACCTTGCAGACGTCGTAGGACGACTCCAGCGCGTTGCGCAATGCGACCTCGGCGCCGTCGACCACGACGGGCTCGGCCCCCGAGAGGCCGGTGGCGGCCAGCCAGGCGTCGACGACTTCTGGCGCATTCTTCACGAACACCCCGAGCGCGTCACCGACGTCATAGGTGACGTCGTGCTCGGACACGTCGAAGCCGAACTGCCGCACCTCCTTGGCCGCGGTTCGCGGAGTCAAGAGGACGTTGCGGCACAACGGCACTCGCAGAGGGTTGGTCCGGGTGAAGGGTTTGTGCACGGTCGGCGCCGAGCCGGTGACGACCGCGTCCGCACCGCCGATGAGGTCGACGATCCGGTCCGCCCACTTCGTCATCGGTTCGTCTTCGTACGCCTCGCATTCGGTGCGGTCGACCAGTTTGGTTGCGCCGAGCTCGTCGAGCCTGCCGTCCAGCGACTTCGCGTGGCCGCAGAACTCGTCGTAGGACCGGTCGCCGATGCCGAACACCGCGTAGCGCACGCCGACCAGTGATGGCGCATCCGGCGCGCCGAGTCGGTGCCAGAACTCGGCACCGTTGTCGGGTGGGCCACCGTCGCCGAACGTGCTGGTGACGATGACGACGTCGCGCTGCAAGAGATCGTCGAGCGTCGCGTCGTTCATCGCAAGGAGCCGGGATCCATTGAGGCGGTTCGCCACCTGAGATGCGAAACCCTCGGCGTTGCCGGTCTGCGATGCCCACAACACCAGCGGACCGCCCTCGGGCACCTCCGCTACGACGGCGCGCGAGTATCGTCCGGCGAGCAGGCCGTCCACCCACAGCCGGACCGGTTTGCGCAGCGGCGCCGACGGCGGAAGCACGGGAACGCCAGGCACACCGTTCTCCAATCCGGTGAAGAACCCTGCGAGATAGAGCTTCTCGTCGTCCTCGAGGGCGGGCGCGGAGTCCGGCAACTCGGATGCGACGGCCGTCAACCGGACCGCACAGACCTTGAACTCGGGCTGCAGCGATGCCGAATCGACGGCGTCACTGGTCAGCGCGTTGATGGTCAGGTCTTCGCCGTGCTCGTCGTTCCAGTGGAACGGTACGAAACAGTTTCCGGGCCGGACCCGGTCGGTGACGACGGCGGGCAACACGGCCCTCCCGCGTCGCGACGTCAGCTCGACGCGGCCACCGTCGGTGACGCCGAACGCCGCTGCGTCATCGGGGTGGATCTCGACGAACGGCCCGTTGTCGAGCTTGTTCAGTTTGTCCACCCTCCCGGTCTTGGTCATGGTGTGCCACTGGTGCTGCAGCCGCCCCGTGTTCAGCACGACGGGAAAGTCGTCGTCGGGAAGCTCGCGGGCGTCCATGTGCGGGCGTGGGTGGAACACCGCCCGCCGCGTCGGCGTGGGAAACGCCAGGCGCGGCCGACGGCCAGTCGCGTCGACGTAGGCGGTTTGGCTGACGCCGTCGTTGAGGTAACGGATCGGGTTGCGGTCCGGCGCGCCGCCCGGCGCCACCGGCCACTGAAGGGGTGTTTCGCGGAGCCGGTCGTAGCTGGCGCCGCGCAGGTCGTAACCCGTTCGGAGATTGGAGAACTGGCGGATTTCGTCAAAGATCTCCTCGCTGGACTTGAAGGCGAAGTCGGCGCCGAAGCCCATGTGCTCGGCGACTTGGCAGATCAGTTCCCAGTCTGGCCTGGCCTGGCCGACCGGCGGTATCGACTGCGCCAGTAGCGTCAAGTTGCGCTCGGAGTTGACCATCACGGCGTCCGCCTCCGCCCACAGGGTGGCAGGCAGGACGATGTCGGCGTAGCGGTTGGTCGCGGTGTCCTGGTACGCGTCCTGGGTGATCACCAGCTGGGCCGTTTCGAGACCCGCGATCACCGTGCTTCGGTTGGCGACCGTGGCAACGGGATTGGTGCAGATGATCCAGCACGCCTTGATGTCCCCCGTGCCGAGCTGGCCGAACATTTCGATGGTCCCGGGCCCCACGTCGGTTCGGATGGTCCCGTCGGGCAGGCCCCACTGCTCCTCGACGAATGCCCGGTCCTCGGCGGACGTGACGGCACGCTGGCCGGGCAGACCCGGTCCCATGTAACCCATCTCGCGTCCGCCCATGGCGTTGGGTTGCCCGGTCAGCGACATCGGCCCGCTGCCCGTCCGACAGATCGTCCCGGTGGCCAGGTGCAGGTTGCAGATCGCATTGGTGTTCCACGTGCCGTGTGTGCTCTGGTTCAAGCCCATGGTCCAGCACGACATCCATTCCCCCGCTTCGGCGATCATCGTCGCCGCAGTGCGGATGTCGGCCTCGGCCAGACCAGTGATCGCCGCCACGACGTCCGGCGGATAGTCGGCAAGGAAGGCGGGCATCGCGTCCCAGCCCTCGGTGTGCTCGGCGATGAAGCATGCGTCGGTGTCACCGCCCTCGACGAGTAGGTGCAGGATCCCGTTGAGCAGCGCCAGATCGGTGCCTGGTTTGATCGGCAGGTACAGGTCGGCCTTTTCGGCGGTGGTGGTGCGGCGGGGATCGACCACGATCAGCTTGGCCCCCGCCTTGAGCCGGTCGGCCATGCGCAGGAACAGGATCGGGTGGCAGTCGGCCATGTTGGAGCCGATCACGAAGAACAGGTCGGCGTGGTCGAAGTCGGTGTAGGAGCCCGGTGGACCGTCGGCGCCGAGCGACTGCTTGTAACCCGTTCCTGCGCTCGCCATGCACAGCCGCGAATTGGACTCGATGTGCGTGGTGCGGATGAAGCCCTTGGCCAGCTTGTTGGCCAAGTACTGCGCCTCGATCGACATCTGACCCGACACGTAGAGCGCGACGGCGTCGGGGCCGTGCTCGTCGAGGATGGCCCGAAGGCGACGGCCCGCATCGGCCACCGCGTCGTCGACGTCGATGGGGGCAAGCGCCCCATCGCGCGAGTGTCGCGCAAGCGCAGTCACCAGCCTGCCCTCGTCGGCCCGCATCAGCTCGGCGTGCGTCGCGCCCTTGGTGCACAGCCGTCCGAAGTTGCTGGGGTGCAGCCGGTCTCCCGACACGCGGGCGATCACCGGCAGACCGGAAACGGGATCGGCACGGGTCTCTACCGAGATCCCGCAGCCGACCCCGCAGTACGAACACGCGGTCCGAATCGTCTGGGTCGTCACCTGATGCCCTCTGTCAGCCGGCCCCGACGGGTTCGGGCGTCCTGCCCACGTGCTCACCCGTGACCGCGCGCACCGCCTGCATGCGCAGGAAGACGATCCAGGTCACGATCGCGCAGATCACGTAGAAGGCGAGGAACACCCAGAAGGCACTGGTCGCCGACTTCGCTGCTCCGGTGTACGACATCCGCAGCGCGACGTTGATGAACACCCCACCCAGCGCGCCCACCGCGCCGGCGAAACCGATCAGCGCGCCGGACATCCGACGCGACCACGCCGCCTTGTCGGCCGCGCTCAGTCCGTCCTTGTCCTGCGCCTTGGCCTCGAAGATCGACGGGATCATCTTGTACGTCGAGCCGTTGCCGATGCCCGACAGCACGAATAGCACGATGAATCCGACGACGTAGCCGGTCATTTGGCCGCCGGTGGGCGCGCCCTTCATGGCGTCGTCCCGCATTCCGCTGACCACCAGGATCCCCGCGGCGAAGATCATCGCGACGAAGGTGTACAGCGTGATCTTGCCGCCGCCGACGCGGTCGGCGAGCCTGCCGCCGAACGGCCGGGAGATGGAGCCGAGCAGCGGCCCGAGGAAGGAGATCTGCGCGGCGTGCAGTGCGGCCTGAGCCGCGTTGTCGCCACCGGCAAGGAAGTTGATCTGAAGTACCTGGCCGAATGCGAACGAGAACCCGATGAACGATCCGAACGTGCCGATGTAGAGGAAGCTCATCACCCAGGAGTGCTTGTAGCGCAACGCTTCCGCGAGCGCACCCAGGTTGGACGTCTGGTTGCGAAGATTGTCCATGAACAGCGCGGCGCCGACCGCGGCAATCGCGATCAGCACCAGGTAGACCGCGCACACCAGTTCAGGGGCGGTGTTTCCGACCGTGGCGATCACCAGCAGTCCGATGAGTTGGATGACCGGCACGCCGATGTTCCCGCCGCCTGCGTTCAGGCCGAGCGCCCAGCCCTTCAGTCGCTGCGGGTAGAAGGCGTTGATGTTGGTCATCGACGAGGCGAAGTTGCCTCCGCCAAGGCCGGCGAACGCCGCTACGACCATGAAGGTCGTGTAGGAGGTGCCAGGCGTCAGCATCGCCCACAGCGTCAGGGCCGTCGGGATCAGCAGCAGCAGCGCGCTGACGATGGTCCAGTTGCGCCCGCCGAACTTGGCGGGTGCCACCGTGTACGGAATGCGCATGAACGCACCGACCAGCGTCGGCACCGCGACGAGGTAGAACTTGCCAGCCGCGTCGATGCCGTACACGTTCTGCGGCATGAACAGCACCATCACCGACCAGATCGACCAGATCGAGAATCCGACGTGCTCGGCGACGATCGACCAGATCAGGTTGCGCTTGGCGACCTTCGCGCCACCCGAATCCCACGCGGCGACGTCTTCGGCGTCCCAGTCTTGAATGTTGCGGTCGCGCGCCAGTATCGACATGGTGGCCCTTCCAGCAGAAATGCGGTCTGCACAAGGTTTACTGGCCGTGGGTGTTGGATCCGTTGCGCGTCGGTATCCGACGTGTCAACACCCGCTCACATACCGCTCGGGGGTCGGGGTGCGCAACGGTATTCACGCCCGCCTCGTGGAGGAAACGTCCCGGAAACACGAGCCCCCTAGTCATTGAGCATGAGCGACGGCAGCACGCCCCGGTTCCTGCAAGGCGCCTTCGATTTCGACGGCAACGGCCTCGACAAGCCCGCGCTGGTCGACGACTCACTGCGGTACGTCGTGCCTGCGGGGGCGGTGGCGCAGCCCGTCTACTTCCGCGGCGGCAACTCGACCGACGAGATGGTCAGCGTGGTGCTGTTCCGGAACGGAAAGCCGATGCGCTACTTCCCGATCGCCGCGAAGGGTGCGACGCACGTGGCGCTGCGCGTGGTGGAGGACCTACTTGGCGACACGGTGCTGGAGCTGTTCATCGCCGCGCCGAGCGGCTGCGCGGGCACCGTGGTGGTCGACCTCGGCCTGGTGGAGATCTGATGAGCCGCCTCGTCGTTGTCGGCAACGGCATGGCGGGCATCCGCGCGATCGAGGAGATCCTCGCCCGCGGCGGCGGCGAGACCTACGACGTGACGGTGTTCGGAGACGAACCCTACGGAAACTACAACCGCATCCTGTTGTCGAATGTGCTTGCCGGAAGCGATGATCCGGCAGAGATCTACCTGAATGCGCTGGACTGGTACGCCGACAACCACATCGACCTGCGGGCCGGGGTCCGGGTAGTGAGGATCGACGCGTTCGCACGCGTCGTACACGCCGACGACGGCACCAGCATGCGGTACGACAAGCTGATCCTGGCCACTGGAAGCCGGTCGTTCTTTCCGCCGATAACCGGGCTGTGGGCCGACGACAAGACCCTCGCCGACGGTGTCTTCGGCTTCCGCACCCTCGATGACACCGCGTCCATGATCACCGAGGCGGCCACCCGCAGGAAGGCGGTTGTCATCGGCGGTGGGCTGCTCGGCCTGGAGGCGGCCCGCGGACTGCAGAACCGGGGCCTGACGGTCGACGTCGTGCACGCGGGCCCGACGCTGATGAATGCCCAACTGGACGACCTAGCCGGTGCGATCTTGCGCCGATCGGTGGAGAGCCTCGGCATCGGCGTCCACATTGGCAAGCGCACCACCGAGGTCATGATGTCCGACGGCCGGCTCAGTGGTATTGCGTTCTCCGACGGCGAGCACCTCGACTGCGACATGCTGGTGATCGCGGCCGGCATCCGACCGAATGTCGGTCTTGCGCAACGGGCGGGCCTGACAGTCGAGCGAGCCATCGTCACCGACGATCACATGCGCTCCGTCGACGATGACGACATCTACGTCGTCGGCGAGTGCGCGCAGCACCGCGGCCAGGTGTACGGCCTCGTCGCACCGCTGTGGGAGCAGGCCAAGGTGCTTGCCGATCACGTCACCGGCGCCGACCCGCGCTCGGCGTACCACGGCTCGCGGATCGCTACCAAGCTCAAGGTGGCCGGCGTCGACGTCGCCTCGATGGGAATCAAGGCGCCAGAACTCGACGACGACGAGTTCGTCCAGTACTCCGAACCTCGGCACGGCGTCTACAAGACCATCGTGATCCGAGACGGCAAGCTCGTCGGCGCCACGTTGGTCGGCGACACGAGCAAGGTGTCGTTCCTGACCCAGGCCTTCGACAGCGGACTCCCGCTGCCCGAGGAGCGGGTCTCGCTGATGTTCGACATCGGCACGCCGGAGGTCGCGGTCGGCGTCGCCGAGTTGTCCGACGACGCGCAGGTCTGCAACTGCAACGGAGTGGACAAGGCGGCATTGGTCGACTGCGTCCGTTCTGGCACCACGTCGGTCGCCGGGGTGATGGCAAAGACCAAGGCAGGCAAGGGCTGCGGGTCATGCAAGGAGTTGGTCGGCCAGATCGTGGAGTGGGCAGCGGGCGGTGCCGTCACCGAGGATCCGTCCGCGTCGTGGTACGTGCCTGGGGTGCCCTACGACAAGCCGACGCTGATGCGCCACATCCGCGAGCTCGCACTGCATTCGGTCTCGTCGGTGTTCGCCGCGCTGGCGCCCGGCGGCACCGAGGATGCCAACTCCAAGATGGCGCTCGCGTCGCTGCTGGAGACCATGTGGGCCGACGAGTTCGTCGACGAACGCGACGCCAGGTACATCAACGACCGCGTGCACGCCAACATCCAGCGCGACGGCACCTTCTCGGTGGTGCCTCAGATGAAGGGGGGCGTCACCTCGTCCTGGCAGTTGCGCCGGATCGCGGACGTGGCAGACAAGTACGCCATCCCGATGATCAAGCTGACCGGCGGACAGCGCATCGACCTGCTCGGCGTGCGCAAGGAGGACCTCCCCGCGGTGTGGGGCGATCTCGGCATGCCTTCTGGCTATGCCTACGGCAAGAGCTTCCGCACCGTGAAAACCTGTGTGGGCAGCGACTTCTGCCGCTACGGCGTTGGCGACTCGACGGCGCTGGGCATCGCACTCGAAGAGCGCTATCAGGGCCTGTCCAGCCCGGCGAAGATGAAGCTCGCAGTCACCGGGTGCCCGCGCAACTGCGCCGAGGCGCTGTGCAAGGACCTCGGTGTCGTCGCGGTAGACGGCGGTCGCTGGGAGATCTACGTCGGTGGCGCGGCCGGTGCGCACATCCGCAAGGGTGACCTGCTGGCCACTGTCGACAGCGCTGCAGAGGTAATGACGCTGACCGGGCGGTTCCTGCAGTACTACCGCGAGGACGCGAATTGGCTCGAACGCACCTACAAGTGGGTGCCTCGCGTCGGCATCGAGAAGATCCGGGCCGTCGTGCTCGACGACGTCGACGGCACCGCAGGACAACTCGATGCGAACATGGCTAAGTCCGTTGCGGCGTACCGTGACCCATGGCAGGACGGCCGGGCGCCGGTCACCGAGGGCCAGTTCCGGACCTCGCTACCGCTGCTGCCGCTGCCCCGGGTGCCAGCGCGATGACGGATGTGCTGGTCGGCCCCGCCGACGAGATTCCGCCAGGTGAGGGCAGGACGTATGCGGTGGCCGGTGAGCAGGTAGCGGTGTTCCGGCTGCGGGACGGCTCACTGCGTGCGATCGACGCAGTGTGCCCGCATCGCGGCGGACCGTTGGCCGACGGGCTCATCGACGAGCGGGTGGTGGTGTGCCCGTTGCACGGTCACACGTTCGATACCAGCACCGGGTGCGAGGTGGGCGGCGCAATGTCCGTGCGCAGCTATCCCGTTTCGTCGGTCGACGGCGCGATCCGGTTGAGCCTGAACAGCGGATGAGCGCTCGCGCCAAGACCAGATCGTCCGGATGAGCGCGGTCACATCCGCGCGTAACGGCTCCGAACGAAGCTGTAGACGCCGAATGCGGCGATTCCCAAGGCGGCGAGGATCAGCAGGAACTTGCCGAAGGGAGCCTCACCGAGGGTCTTGACCGCACCGTCGATGCCCGTGGCCTTCGACGGGTCGGAGCGCAACGTCGCGACGAGCACCAGGACACCCGCACCGATGAACACCAATCCCTTTGCCGTGTAACCACCCACCCCGAGCGCGGTGATGCCGTGGCCCGGAGACACCTTTAGATCCTTTTCGAATTTCTTCGACACGCCCTTGTAGACGTGGTACCCGCCGATGCAAATGACCACCAGCCCGATCACCACCAGAAGCGCTTTGCCCCAACCGGATTGCATCAACTGCGCGCTCATGCCCGCGTTTTTGCGGCTATTCGACTTGCCGCTGCCCATCGCAAAACGAGCGGCGGAGTAGGCCATCACGAAGTAGACCACGGCGAGCGCGAAGGCCTTGATTCGTTTGATCGCGCCGTCGTGGTCGGATTGGCGGCCAGACGCCTCGCGGGGATTCGAACCCAGCACGGTCTCGGCCAGCCGCCACAGCCCGAGCGCCACCAGTCCGCCCGCTGCGATCCACAGCATGACCGCGCCGCCGGTTTGACTGCCCAGCGTCGCCAGCGCTCCGGACTGGTCGGCGTTGCCCGATGGCGACGGACCTCCGATGGCCAGGCGCAGCACGATGTAGGCGACGAGCAGGTGCAGGACCCCACTGATGGCGAAGCCGGCACGTGCCGCCTTCTCGAACCACTGGTTGTTGGTCGCGTGCTTGACTGCCACCCGCGTCTCGGTCATGCCAGCGGATACCCCGGGGGCAGTGGTGCAAACCACTAATTGACGTCTATGTAGGTCTCCAGGAGCGTTACGACACGATTGTGGGGCGCCTCTGTCGCGGAGCCATCCGCCTTCGACAACGTGGCCGT
>JAOPVF010000183.1 GCA_025963195.1 Mycobacterium sp.
GGGTTCTTCTGAGTTTGGCTGCGGCGTCATCATTGCCTTCCCGCGTCAGGTATCAGACAGAAGGAGTCATAGTGGTCGGCGGTATAGAAGTACTGGGGTGGATTGGCCAACGGCGCTCCACCGGTGATGATGCGGCGTGTCGACCGGTTGTTGGCAGCCGGGGTGATCACGGTGTACTCGTGGTAGTAGCCCTTGGCCTTGCCCGGTAGGTGGCCCTCCCGGTTTCCGAAAACCACACCGTCGTTGCGCGGAAAGGGAAATGGACCACCTGCGTGGATGACCCGCACGGTGTCGGCCGCTTCAGCCGGCAGGGTGCTCAGCGAGCACGTCGACACCCCGGCCGACGGTGCGGCAGGGTCGGAGGTATTGGATGCATTCGTCCGCAACAGCGCCCATCCGCCGACGATCACGATGAAGGCGACGACTGCGACGAGCCCGTACCCGCTTCGTCGCATCGACGCTCCTCGCTATCGGGCCACTGTCGACTCCATCATCGCAGGCCTAGGGAACCGCAGTCCCAGTCGATCCCGCAACGTCGATGGCCGGTGGTCGCGGCGGAACAGCCCTCGCTCGCGCAGAATCGGGACGACGAGTTTGGCGAAGTTCTCCAGGTCGACGGCCGTCTCGGCAGGCATGATGGTGAACCCGTCGGCCGTGCCCTCTCGGTACCACGACTCGAGGTCGTCTGCGACCTGCTCGGCCGATCCCACCAGCAGTCGGTGCCCTGAACCTCCCGCTCCCCTGATGACGAGATCCCTTGGGGTGCGCGGGCTCTCCGCGATCAGCGCTCGCGTCGACACGCTGAATCCGGCCGAGAAGGCCGCTGCAGGGATGGCATCCGGCAGGTCGGACAGAGTGATGGGATCATCCGGTCCGAACGCACCCTCCGGCAGGCCGAGGTTCGCCAGCAGTTCGGCGGTCAGACGCGCGATCGGCAGCGTCGCATACAGGCGCTCTGCGCGCGCACGGGCCTCGGCCTCGGTCGCGGAGACCAACACCACGACGCCCAACGACACCTTGACGTCGTCGGGTCGCCGCCCCGCGGCCGCGGCCCGATGCCGAATATCGGTGCGGAAGGCCGCCGCCTTCGCCTGGGTCTGAGCGACGGTGAACACGACGTCGGCGAAGTCCCCGGCCAGCCTGAGACCGCCCTCGGACCCGCCGGCCTGGACGAGCACCGGACGTCCCTGCGGGCCGGGTGCCACCGGGAGCGGACCGGCGACGGAGAAGAACTCCCCCTCGTGATCGATGGCGTGCACCTTCGACTCGTCCGCGTAATGGCCCGACTCCTTGTCCGCGACGAGCCATCCGGGTTGCCAGCTGTCCCACAATCGCGTGACCACGTCGAGGAACTCCCACGCGCGGCGGTACCGGGTCTCCTTGTCCGGATGCTCGGGCAGGCCGAAATTGGCTGCGGCCGCTGAGGTTCCGGTGGTAACGACGTTCACCGCGGCGCGACCCTTGGTGACGTGATCAAGCGTCTGAAATCGCCGGGCCAGGTTGTAGGGCGAGTTGTACGTCGTCGAACTGGTGATCACCACTCCGATGTTCTGCGTCGTCGCCGCCAGATGGCCGAGCAGCACGAGCGGATCCAATCCAGTCCCTGGCGCCTCCCCGATCGCGTTGCCAAGCGCCGGTCCGTCCCCGAGGAACACCGCGTCGATCGCGGCGTCCTCGGCGATCCTCACGAGTCTGCTGAAGTGGTCGATGTCGACGTACGCGAGCGGATCGGCATGCGGCAGCCGCCAGGCATGACGGAAGTGCCCCGGTGTCATGAGCGAGACGATCAGGTGAAGGCTGCTCATCAGCTCGATGGCCGCCAGCCGAGACGCGGAGTCAGCTCACGCGCACTGTCTTCGAGCAGCCGAAGGTGTTCGTCGTGGTCGGGTACCCCTGGGACGAAGCTGACGAGCAGGTCGGTGACGTTCCGCAGTGCGGGGTCGGCGGCGAGCTTGTCGGCCAACTCCGCGCTGGGCCCGACCAAGGCGTGATCGGTGGCCAGGTACTCCTCGACAGTGTCGGTCCGCCTCGGGTCGCCGTGGGTGCTCCAGCTCTGCCAGCGTCGCACCCCGGGGGTGACCAGCCGGACGGCCTCGGCGTGATCCGGATGCGGGTACACCGCCCGTGAAACCTGCACCCGCGGCGGCGTCAGCGCATCTGTCCAGGCGCCGCGGTAGGCGGCTATCGATTCGGCTTGGCGGGTCTGTGACTCCTCGACCGCGCCGCCCTGCCACGCGGTCGCACGCGAGAGTTGCAGCCCGTCACCAGTTCTCGCCACCCGCTCGGCGGCCCGACGGGACTGGGAGGGGTCGGCGGAGATTGCCTGCCAGAGACGGCGTCGAACCCCGGCCCCCGGCGGGTGCAGCACTTCCCCCACGCTGTTGAGTGCGTGGCCTTCGAGAACGTCGTGCAGTCTGTCGACGGAGTCGTCGAAGATGCGGTGCCTATCGGCCAGGTCCTTCCCGAACGCCTCCCAGGCGCTGGGGAACGGACCCGAGCCCACGCCCAGCTCAAGCCGTCCGCCGCTGATCTCGTCGAGCGTCGCCGCATCCTCTGCCACCTTGAGCGGATCCTCGAGCGGCAGCACCAGAACGCCGGTGCCCAAGCGAATCCTGCTGGTGTGCTCGGCGATCGACGCCAACACCACCAGCGGGGCGGACACGTGTTCGTTGCCCTGACGGAAGTGGCGATGGATCACCCATCCGGAGTCGTACCCGAGAGCCTCCGCGGCGATGAACAGGTCGACGGCTTCGCGGTAGGCCTGAGCGGGCGGCAAGTCCCGATCCAGATGGAGCAGGAAGCCGAGCCGGAACGGGCGCCCGTCCTCGACGCCCGCGCCGATCCGATCCGTGTCGACGCTGGTCATGTCAGAGGTTCAGCCCGGTGCCGTGCACGCCGTGTTCGTCGATGAGGGCCAGCTCCTCCTCGGTGAACGGCGGGAAGTCGAGCGCCTTCACGTTGTGATCGAGCTGCCACGTCGAGCTCGCACCCACCAGCGCCGACGTCACACTCGGATTCCGCAACACCCACTGCAACGCGAGCTGGGCCAACGACTGGCCCCGCGACTCGGCGACCTTGTTGAGTTCGGCCGCCCGCTGCCGATACGTGTCGGTGATGACGTCGGGTTTGAGAAAGGCGCTGTTGACCGCACGTGCATCGTCCGGGATGGAGTCCAGGTATTTGTTCGTCAACAAACCCTGTGCCAGTGGCGAATACACGACCAGTCCGAAGCCGTCCGCACTCGCCAGCTCGGCCACACCGTTCTGGTCGATGCTTCGATCGAAGATCGAGTAGCGCGGCTGGTGCACCAGCAGTGGGACGCCGGCATCGGCAAGGAGCACGGTGACCTGGTGTGCGCGATCCGGCTGGTAGTTCGAGATGCCGACATAGAGCGCCTTGCCCTGCTCGACGGCCGAGACCAGCGCTCCGACGGTCTCCTCGAGAGGTGTCGAGAGGTCGGGCTTGTGGCTGTAGAAGATGTCGACGTACTCGGTGCCGAGGTCGCGCAGACTGTGCTCGAGCGACGTCAACAACGACTTGCGGGATCCACCCGTGAGATAGGGACTGGGCCCGATGGGGCCACCGGCCTTGGTGGACAGGATGATCTCGTCGCGGTAGGGCGCCAGATCCTTCGAGAGCACGCGCCCGAAGTTCTGCTGCGCGCCACGATGTGGAGGGCCGTAGCGGTCGGCATTGTCGAAGTGGGTGATGCCGAGATCGAAGGCGTGCAAGATGATCTCGCGTTGCGTCTCGAACGGATAGTCGGTGCCGAACTTCTGCCACAAACCGAAGGAGAAGGCAGGCAGGTCCAGACCCGACCTTCCGGCCCGCCGAAATGAGCTGTTCTCGTAGCGTTCATCGGCCGCAGAGTAAGTGGTTTCGAAACGTCCGTAGGACATGGTCGTGTGGCGCCTTTCCGTATGTGTCCGAGGTGGTTAGCGTTTGCGGCGAAGCGCATCCGGCTGTAGCGACGGCGTGTCGCGGCCGGTGTCGCGGTCGTGGAATTGCGTTCCTGGATCGACGATGTCGTCGATGCCATCGAGGGTCTCGTCGGTCAACTCCACGGTCGATGCCTTGAGATAGGCCTCGAGATGTTGGTGGGTGCGCGGCCCGATGATCACGGTGCTGATCGCCGGATGATTGAGCGCGAACGCGATGGACAACTCGACGAGGGTCAGTCCATTGTCCTCGGCGAGTGCGGCCAGCGCATCCGCCGCAGCCAGC
>JAOPVF010000238.1 GCA_025963195.1 Mycobacterium sp.
GCCAGCCCCGTCGGCGGACGGATGATCGCGGCATGCACCGAGGAGTCCCGCAGTCCCGCAGTGGGATCGGTGAAGTCGAACTCGACCGAGCGCAGAGGCCGCCCCGGATATTGGGCGGCGAACGACCGCAACAGCCACGGAACGACTTCCAACCCCGCACCGATGGTGTAGCCCAGAGTCAGCGTCGACCCGTCCCTGTCGGCGGTGCGCTGCGCAGCCTTGATCGCCGCGTCGAGGTCGTCGAGCACCTGGGCGACCATGGTGGAGAACACCACGCCTGCCTCGGTCAACTCGACGGATCGGGTAGTGCGGACGAACAACTTGAGTTTGAGCTGCCGCTCGAGGTCCTTGATCGTCTCGCTCAGCCATGGATTGGATACCAACAACTGCTCGGCCGCGCGGGAGAAGCTGCGGTGTTCGGCCACTACGAGGAAGGCCCGCAACTGGCGCAAGGTGACGTTGGGCTGCGTCATGTGGCGAGACGTTACTCGGCACGCGATGAAACTGTTCGGGGACGGCGAACAATGCGCCGACGCATCCGTCATTGTTCGGCAGGAGGTGTCTACCTACTGTCAGTGGTGCGCGCTGCCAGTGTGCAGTGCGCCCGTTACGAATTGAGGACGTCTTGGTTTCCGCTTTGTGGTCGACAGCGCAGGCGAACATCTCCCTGCTGTTCTCCGAAGTTCCGTTCGAACGCAGGCCCGCAGCGGCGGCTGCCGCGGGTTTTCAGGCAATCGAGTGCTGGTGGCCGTTCGCTAGTGCGACTCCCTCGTCGAGCGAGGTCGACGGGTTCGTCGCGTCCATGACCGACGCCGGCGTGCAGTTGCGCGGTCTGAACTTCTACGCCGGCCACATGGCTGGTGGAGAACGCGGCATCGCGTCGCATCCCCAGCGGCGCGGGGAGTTCGACGACGCCGTCGCCGCCGCGGTCGACATCGGCGCCCGACTGGGCGTCACCGGGTTCAACGCGCTCTACGGCAACCGGCTGCAGGGGATGAGGGCCACCGACCAGCACGATGCAGGACTGCAGGCACTCGCTGCGGCCACCGAGCATGCCGATTCCATCGGGGCCACCGTGCTAGTGGAACCCGTCAGCGGAATCGAGGGCTACCCACTCAAGCTCGCAGCCGACGCGCTGACGGTGATCCGTGGCGTCCGCGAGCACATTCAGAAAGGTCGGATCGCCCTGCTCGCCGACCTGTACCACCTGACCGTCAACGGCGACGACGTCGTCCGCGTGGTCACCCAGCACACCGATGACATCGGGCACGTACAGGTGGCAGACGCGCCGGGCCGACACGAACCCGGGAGCGGGAGCGTACCCATCGTCGAGCTCGTCGACTTGCTTGGTCAGCACGGTTACACCGGGGGCATTGGGCTGGAGTACGTCCCATCCGACGAGACGGTCGCCGGTCTGTCCTGGCTCAGGCAGCTGGATCCCGCCTTCGGAGACGACACCGCAGCACACGTCGAGGTGACGCAATGAATTCGGATACGCGTAGTGAGTTGACGGTCGGCTTCATCGGGTTCGGCATCATGGGCGCTCCGATGGCGGCGAACCTGTTGACCGCCGGGCTGGACGTGGTCGGCTATAGCCGCACTCGGGCCAAGGTCGAAGCGCTGGTGCCTCAAGGACTTCGGGCTGCCGAGGACGTCGCTGGCGCCGTGCGCGATACCGACGTCATCATCACGATGCTGCCCGACTCGCCCGACGTCGAGGCGGTTGCGCTCGGATCCGGAGGAATCCTCGACAACGCTCGATCGGGCGCGCTCTACATCGACATGAGCAGCATCCGTCCCGACACCGCACGCACCATCGGTGCACGGGCCGAGGCTCGTAGCCTGCGCTACCTCGACGCCCCCGTCAGCGGGGGAGAGCAGGCCGCGATCGACGGCACCCTGTCGATCATGGTGGGCGGTGTCGCCGACGTGGTGACCGACGCGACCCCCGTGCTCAGCCACCTCGGCAAGACCATCGTGCACGTCGGCCCCGTCGGTGCGGGTCAAACCGTCAAGGCCGCCAACCAATTGATCGTCGCAGGAAACATCGAACTGCTTGCCGAGGCATTGGTATTCCTCGAAGCCCACCACGTCGACACCGAGGCGGCGATCTTGGTTCTCGAGGCAGGCCTGGCAGGCAGCACGGTGATGGCGCGCAAGGCCCGCACCATGGTTGCACGCGAGTTCTCGCCTGGGTTCCGTATCGCGCTGCACGACAAGGATCTTGGCATCTTCACCGCTGCCGCCCGCGACGCTCGCGCCGCCACCCCGCTAGGTGCGGTGGTGGCGCAACTGATGTCCGCCGCGCACGCCCAAGGCGACGGCGACCTTGATCACTCCGCGCTGTTTCGGCTCGTCGAGCGGCTTTCCGGCATCTCCAAGGACGTGTGATGACCGACCTGGACGTAAGCATCGACGTCGACACCGTTGCCATCAACACCATCAGAACGCTGGTCATTGATGCCGTGGCACAAGCCAAGTCGGGGCATCCAGGGGCGGCGATGGCGATGGCGCCGGTGGGCTACACGCTGTGGAATCACGCCTTGAACTACGACGTGTCCGATCCCCGGTGGATCAATCGCGACCGGTTCGTGCTCTCGGCCGGGCACGCCTCGATGCTGCTGTACGCGTTGCTCCACCTAGCCGGAGTACGTTCCGCCGACGCCGACCGACTCTCGATAGAACTGGATGACATCCGCCGCTTCCGCCAGCTCGGTAGCCCGTGTGCCGGACATCCCGAGCACGAATTGGCCGACGGTATCGAATGCACCACCGGACCGTTGGGCACCGGCATCGCCACCAGCGTCGGCATGGCGATGGCAGGCAAATGGCAAGGCGCGCACTTCAACCGGCCCGGCTTCGACCTCTTCGACTACCGCGTCTATGCCCTCGCCGGCGACGGTGACCTGATGGAGGGCATTGGCCAGGAAGCCGCGTCGCTGGCCGGTCATCTCAAGCTCGACAACCTCTGCTGGATCTACGACAGCAACGCGATCACCATCGAGGGCGACACGTCGTTGGCCTTCACCGAGGACGTCGCCACCAGATTCCGGGCCTACGGATGGACCGTCACCCACGTGGCCGACGCCAACGACACCGCCGCGCTACGAAGAGCATTCGACCGCTTCGCCGAGCACACCGGATCCCCGATGCTCATCGTCGTCAACAGCATCATCGGCTACGGCGCGCCGACCAAACAGGGCACCGCCTCGGCGCACAGCGAGCCACTTGGCGAAGACGAGGCCTTGGCGGCGAAACGCTTCTACGGATGGCCGCTCGACGATCTCTTCCACGTACCCGACACCACCTACGAGCAGTTCGAGATGGGCGTCGCCGCCCGCGGGGCCGGCCGCCGGAGCCAATGGGACGCAACGCTCTCGGACTACCAGGCAAGCCATCCGCTCCTGGCTGCGGAACTCACCTCGATGCTGACCAGAACGCCACCGGAGGGGTGGGATGGCGACCTGCCCGAGTTCTCGCCCGAGGACGGACCGATCGCAGGCAGGATCGCCAACCACGAAGTGCTCAACGCCGTCGCGGCCACCGTGCCGTGGCTGATCGGCGGCGCCAGCGACCTAGCACCATCCACCAAGACCGGACTCGACGGTGACAGTGGTGAGTTCGGCTCCGGCGACTACAACGGTCGCAACCTCCACTTCGGTGTCCGCGAAGCCGCCGCCGCGGCTGCTGCCAATGGCCTGGCGCTCTGCGGTCTACGGCCCTTCCAAGCCGGTTTCCTCGTCTTCTCCGACTTCCAGCGTGGACCGCTACGCCTCAGTGCTCTGATGCGGCAGCCCGTCATTCACGTCTACACCCACGACTCCATCGGCATGGGCGAGGACGGCCCGACTCACCAGCCGGTCGAACAGCTCGCCTCACTCAGGGCGATGCCCAACCTGATCGACCTTCGCCCCGCCGACGCCAACGAGATCCGTGAAGCATGGCGGGTCATCATGTCGACCACCGACCGCCCCGTCGCCCTCGTGCTGGCCAAGCAGGACCTGCCGGTCTTCGACCGGACCCACACCGGCGCCGCGTCCGGCCTGGCCCGCGGCGCGTACGTCCTGGCCGACCCGCCCGGCGGCGAACGTCCAGACGTGCTGATCATCGCCTCCGGCAGCGAAGTGAACTTGGCCATGCGGGCCCGAGAGCTGCTTGCCGACAACGGGATTGGTGTCCGCGTCGTCAGTATGCCATCCTGGGCGCTGTTCGACGGCCAGGATCAGGCCTACCGTGACACCGTCCTCCCGCCCGACGTCACTGCACGCGTTTCCCTCGAAGCAGCGTCCGGGTTCGGCTGGGAACGTCACGTCGGACCAAAGGGGCGCATCGTCGCGATGAACGGCTTCGGCGCCTCCGGCCCAGCTGCAGATCTCCGAAGCCACTTCGGCTTCACCGCAGAGCACGTTGCCGATGTCGCCCGGGAATTGGTCGTCGACAGCCCAGAAGGCGCAGCGCTACGCGACTAAGTGTTCAGTCAATTCGCCTTCGGCCGTGCTATTCAGGCGCCGGGCACGGTGAAGCCGCCGAGCGGATTACTGGTCGCCGCTCCAGTGATCGATGACAGTGGGTTGGCACCTGGCGTTGCCATTCCCATCATGCTTGCCGCGTTGGTCAGCACTGAGAAGTCTCCGTTGGCCAACGAAGTCATGAAGTTCGGGCACTGGGACTGAATCACCAGGCCAGCCACCCCGCCTGCGAGCTGTGATCCCAGCCCACCGTTACCGGTTGCCGTCGTCGCCGTGCTTACAACCTGGCTGCCCGGTTGTACGAGAAGTGGGCACAGCGACGTGGCGACCTGCGCGATGGCTT
>JAOPVF010000262.1 GCA_025963195.1 Mycobacterium sp.
CCATCCACGACAGGACGGGCGAGGCCTGCAGTCCCGACAAGATGCACAGCACGACCAGGAACCCCAGACTCCAGAGGATGACCCGGCGGAAGATGTCGCCCTCCTTGCCGTCGAGGCCGACCGCCGCAGCCGCGATGGCCAGGTTCTGCGGCGAGATCATCTTGCCGAGCACGCCTCCCGAACTGTTGGACGCCGCCATCAGGACGTCCGACAGCCCGGCCTGATTCGCGGCGGCGACCTGCAGCGCGCCGAACAGCGAATTGGACGAGGTGTCGGAGCCGGTGACCGCGACGCCGAGCCAACCGAGGATCGGCGACAGCAGCGCGAACGCCCCACCAGCGGCGGCCATCCAGGTGCCGAGGGTGATCGTCTGGCCGGACAGGTTCATCACGAATGCCAGCGCGAGCACTGCCATCACGGTCAGGATCGCCCAGCGGAGTTGACGCAGCGTGGTCCCGTATGCCTTGAGCGCCCGAGGCACCGACAGCCGTAGCGCGATCATCGTGAGGACGCCTGCCACCAGCATCTGAGTACCAGGAGTGGTGAGCAGGTTGAGGGTGAACTTGGTCAGCGTGGACGGGTCGCCGTCGGCATCGACGACTCGCAGGCCGGGCCAGTTGCCTGCGACCGTCGCCCCGTCGAGCAGTTTCTTCACCGCGGGGATCTGGCAGATCACGAAGACCCCGATGATGATCCCGTAGGGCGCGTACGCCCGAACGACGTCGGCGCGGGTGTCGTCGTGGTCCTCGTCAGCGAGGTCGGTACCCGGCCCACTCGCTCCTGGGGGACCTCCGACCATTGCCGGCTCGGTGTAGGCGTGCCGGGGCTGCCACACCCGGACCAGCAGAACCACCGCGGCTGCGGAGACCAGCGACGCGACGACGTCGGCCAATGGCACCGACACGAAGTTCGAGGTGGCGTACTGCGCGACGGCGAACACGACGCCACAGACCACGGCGACAGGCCACGTCTCGCGGATGCCGCGCCGGCCGTCCACGATCGCGACCAGCGCCAACGGCACGAACAGCGCAAGGAGCGGGGTCTGCCGGCCGACCATCGCGCCGAGCGTGTCAGGTGACAACCCGGTGACCTTGCCCAGCGTGATGATGGGCGTGGCCATGGCGCCGAATGCGACGGGCGCGGTGTTGGCCACCAGCGCGAGCACGGCCGCCTTCAGCGGTCTGAAGCCGAGCGCCATCAGCATCACCGACGTCACCGCGACCGGGGTGCCGAAGCCGGCGAGGGCCTCGATCAGCGCGCCGAACGAGAACGCGATGAGGATGGACTGGATCCGTTGGTCATCGCTCACCTGGCTGAACGATCGCCGCAACACGTCGAAATGCCCTGTCTCGACGGTCATTTGGTATACCCAGATCGCGTTGATGACGATCCAGAGGATCGGGAAGAAGCCGAAGGCGGCCCCCTCGGACCCGGCAAGCAGAGTCTGCCCGACGGGCATTCCGTAGATCGCGACGGCGATGACGATGCTCACCGCCAGAGATATCAGCGACGCCACCCATGCGGTCATCTTCAACGCGCCGAGCAACACGAACAGCAAGAGCAGCGGCAGTGCGGCGACCGCGGCGCTCCAGGCGAGAGAGTTGGCGACCGGATCAAGAACTTGCTGGTACATGGGCTGACCTCGATTGTGGCGTCCATCACATTTCGCTTTGGGGCTACCCACATCACCGCCGGTTGTAAACACAGTGGTAGTCCGACACCCGGTTCTGGTAAACCGTTGTGACATGCGGATTCTGGTTACGGGTAGCTCGGGGCACCTCGGCGAGGCGCTGTGCACTGCCTTCGCGGCCGACGGGGCCGACGTCGTCGGTGTGGACATCAAGGATTCGCCCCACACCTCCATCGTCGGTTCGATCGCCGACCGGGCCATGGTGCGGGCTGGCATGGCGGACGTCGACGCCGTCGTGCACACCGCCACGTTGCACAAGCCGCACGTCGGGACGCACGGGCTGGGGGACTTCGTCGAAACCAACGTGACGGGCACGCTCAACCTGCTCGAAGAAGCCGTCGACGCGAAGGTCGCCAGCTTCGTGTTCACCAGCACCACCAGCGCCTTCGGTCGTGCCCTCACTCCGCAGGCAGGCGACCCCGCTGCATGGATCACCGAGGACGTCGCACCGCAGGTGAAGAACGTCTATGGCGCGACGAAGACCGCGGCCGAGGACCTCTGCGAACTCGTCGCTCGCGACAGGGGACTGCCGGTCGTAGTCCTTCGCACCTCCCGATTCTTCCCGGAGGCCGACGACCGTGACGACGTTCGGACCGCCTACGACGACCTCAATCTCAAGGTCAACGAGTTGCTGTACCGACGCGTGGACCTCGAAGACGTGGTCGAAGCCCACCGCCTCGCGATCCAACGGGCCCCTGGGCTAGGTTTCGGCCGCTACATCGTCAGCGCCACAACGCCTTTCGGGCCGGGCGACCTGGCCGAGCTCGCGGTCGACGCACCGGGTGTGGTGCGTCGGCTGTTCGGTGACTACGAGCAGGTCTACGCCTCGCGTGGATGGACGATGCTTCCACGCATCGACAGGGTGTACGTCAACGCCAAGGCGCGACGCGACCTCGAATGGTCCCCCCGTTACGACTTTCGCCGTGCTCTCGATCGACTGGCCTCTTGCGAGGATCCCCGCAGCCCACTGGCGACTGCGATCGGCGCCAAGGGCTATCACGACGTGACGACCGGCATCTATACGACGCGCTAGCCGGCCGAGGGCTACTCCGGAGCGCGGTCCAAGTCCCGCAACGACGGCAGGCCCACCGCGATCATGCCCATCACCAGCATCGGCAACGACAGTGCGAGGAACGTCGTCTTCAGGCCCGCCGCGTCCGCCAGTGGCCCGGCGAGGATCAGGCCGAGCGGCCCCGCGGCGTAGGTCAGCGAGCCCATCACGCCCACCACGCGGCCACGCAGGTGCGCAGGCGCGCGGGTCTGCATGACGTAGTTGTAGATCGGCGACGTCGGGCCGTAGGCGAAGCCGACGACGGCGCTCAACGCCAGAATCACCGGCAGCGGCGGCAGGAACGCGATGATCGTCATCGCCACGCCCAGCGTCAGCACCGCGATCAACATCGTGGTGCGCCGCTTCACGAACTTCGACGTCACCGAGTACCCCAGCGCACCCACCAGGCCGCCGACCGACAGGGCCATGAGCACCCAGCCCAGTTGCGCGGGCTCGTTGCGGTCGGTGAAGTACTTGGGAAACAACACCGATTCCATGGGCATGTACAGGCCGGTCATGGCCAGGTCGATCAACGCCAGTGTGCGCAACACCTTCATGTTCCACACGAACGACACCCCCTCGATCACCCCCGACCAAACACCGTCGGGCAGGGCGTCGCGGTCCGGCTTGCCCGCACCCTCCAGGCGCAGCACGCCGATCGCGGCGATGGAGAGCATGAAGGCGCCTGCGGTCACCCACATGGTGTTGATGCCGCCGAGGGTGGTGATGAGCAGGCCGCCGATGCCAGGACCCACGATGTAGGACAGGTTGAACGTCGCCTCGTACACGCTGTTCGCATGGTCGAGCGTCCAGTCGGCGCGCTTGGCCGCCTCGGGCAGCATCGTCTCGCGTGCCGTCATCCCTGCGGGGTCGAAGAATGCGCCGAGGGCGGCGAGGCCGGCCAGTACGGCGACGTTGACGGCGTCGACGCCGAAGGTAAGGGCGATGACGGGCACCGCGGCGACGGACAGCGCGGACAGCGCGTCGGAGATCATCGACACCCGGCGCCGCCCCAGATAGTCGACCGCCGCACCCGCGATCAATGTCGCCACCAGCAGCGGCAGTGTTCCCGCCAGTGCGACGACGGATGCGTCGAGCGCGGATCCGTTGCGCTGCAGCACCAACCACGGGAAGGCGATCATCGAGATGCCGTTGCCGGCGCCCGCCATCAGCGCGGCGAACAGGATGAGATACGCCGGTCCGCGCTTGGTGTGAGTCATGGGTTATCGGGGCTGAATCTAACAGCGGGCATGCCGGAACCGCGACGGATTTTCCCGGCGTGCACAGTGGTGGGGTGAAGCTGCCGCATCCCCGCACGGGCGAGCTCTTCGACTCGCCGGTACCGGCGGGGTCGGGCTGGCCGGGAGATCCGGCGTCGGTGAGCACCGTGGTGGCGACGACGGCGGCGCGGGTCCGGTCGGTGGCGAGGCGCACCGTGGCTCTCGACGGCCTGGATGCAGAGATCAGCGTGTGCCGGGCCTGTCCGCGGCTGGTCGACTGGCGCGAGCGCGTCGCGGTCGAGAAACGCCGATCCTTCGCCGCCGAGCCGTACTGGGGCAGACCCATACCTGGTTTCGGTGCGGCGAGGCCCGACATCCTGATCCTGGGTCTCGCACCCGCGGCGAACGGCGCCAACCGAACCGGGCGGGTGTTCACCGGCGACCGCTCTGGCGACTTTCTGTTCGCCGCGCTGCACCGGGCCGGTTTGGCCGGCTCGCCGCTGAGCGTGGACGCCGCAGATGGGTTGGAGCTCAACCACACTCGGATGGTGGCCGCGGTGCGGTGCGCCCCGCCGGACAACGCGCCTAGCCCCGCGGAGCGATCGACGTGCGCGCCGTGGCTCGATGCCGAGTGGCGGCTGATCGGTCACGACGTGCGGGTGATCGTTGCGCTGGGTGGTTTCGCGTGGCGGGCGGCTCTCGACATGATCCGCGCCGGCGGTGGTGCGGTGCCCGTTCCGCAGCCGAAGTTCGGGCACCTCGCGACGGCGACGTTGCGCACGTCTAACGGCGACGTCGACCTGATCGGCTGCTATCACCCCAGCCAGCAGAACACCTTCACCGGCAGGCTCACCCCGGCGATGCTCGACGACGTCTTCGCCGCCGCCAAAACCCTCGCCCACCTGTGATTTCGGCGTGTTCACCGGCGCTCACCGCCGGTGAACACGCCGAAATCACAGGGGTGGGAAGGGTGGGGGAACGTTCACAGGCGCGATCGCGTTGGTTTTGACGTGCGACTCTCCGTCCTTGACCTCCTCCCCGTCCGCAGCGACCAGACCACCTCGGACGCGCTGGCAGCGACCGTTGGGCTGGCGCAGACCGCCGACGCGCTGGGCTACACCCGCTTCTGGGTGGCCGAGCACCACAACATGCCTGCCGTGGCCGCCACCAGCCCGCCCGTGGTGATCGCCTACCTCGCCGCGCAGACCCACCAGCTCCGCCTCGGCTCCGGCGGCGTCATGCTGCCCAACCACGCGCCCCTCGCGGTCGCCGAGCAGTTCGCTCTTCTCGAGGCCGCTGCACCGGGCCGCGTCGACCTTGGCATCGGGCGAGCGCCCGGCTCCGATCCCGTCACCTCGATGGCGCTGCGCGGCGCCGCGGGCCGTGACGACACGGACATCGAGAACTTCCCGCAATACCTCGACGACGTCGCCGCCTTGATGAGCGCATCCGGCGTGCAGGTATCACTGCGTGGCCGAAACCTGATGAACCAGAACTACGTTCTGAAGGCGACGCCCGCGGCCGCCAGCGAGCCGCGGCTGTGGCTGCTCGGCTCGTCGCTCTACTCGGCGCATCTTGCCGCAGCCAAGGGCCTGCCGTACGTGTTCGCCCACCACTTCTCGGGCCAGGGCACCGAGGAGGCGCTTGCCGTCTACCGCGGGGAGTTCAAGCCGAGCGATCTGGCCGCCGAACCCACCACCTTCATGACCGTCAATGCGTCGGTGGCGCCCACCCGCGCCGAGGCCGAAGAGCTGATGCTGCCCAACCTGCACATGATGGCGTGGCTGCGCACGGGCCAGCCGCTGCGTGCGCTCGACCTGGTCGAGGACGCGCGCGGCATCGAACTCACCCACCAGCAGCAGGCCATCGTCGATTCGGGAGTGGCACGCGCCATCATCGGGTCACCGACCGAGGCGGCCGACCAGGTGCGCGAACTGGCCGAGCACTTCGGAGTGGACGAGGTGATGGTCAACCCCGTCGCGTCTGCCTACCGCGGCGTGGATCCGGCGACCGCACCTGCCCGCGAACGCACGCTGGAACTGCTCGCCAAGGAGCTGTTCTAACCGCGCCGCGGCGCAGAATTGGTCTAGGCTCGGCCCGTGGCCGAGAGGTCGTCGGAAACCAAGGCGCGCGCATGGCTGGATCGGCTTGAGATTCGAGACCTCGTCGATCGGTACTCCGATGCAGTAACGCGCTGCGACTGGCGACAATGCGAGCCGCTGTTCGCTCCCGACGCCACGTGGGAGAGCCCAAGGCTGGGGCTGCGATTCGAAAGCTGTGCGGCATTCATGGAATTTCTGACGGCGACCTCCACGTACGACGTCCTCATCCAAACGCCGCATTCTTCGGTGATCACCCTGACCGGCGATGACCGGGCCGAGGCCACCACGACCGTGCACGAGTTGACCCGTGGGGTCGGTCTGGCCGATACCGAGTTCGGTGCAGGCGGAGCCGGGGTCAACGTCGAGCAGTACGGCGTCTACTACGACCGCTTCGCGCGAATCGACGGCGAATGGAAGTTCATTCGACGTGTCTTCGAGCCCGTATACGCCGATGTGCATTCGGTGAACGGCGATGTGCTCACCCAGCGCTCGGCAATGCTGCGACCCGACTGAGTGGCGTCGCCAAGGAACCGTTCCAAGGCGCGACGGCGAGCCGTCAGTCAGGCAGAAGCGCGATGACCGGAATCGGTCGCGTGGTCCGCTTCTGGTAACCGTCGTAGCGGTTGGAGTTGTTGTCGTTGACCAACTTCCACACCCGCGCATAGTCGGGATCGTCGGCCCCGATGATCCTCGCGGTGACTGGGAACCGCTTCGGTCCCACGTTGATCTCGACGTTCGGATTGGCCTTGAGGTTGTGGTACCAGCCGGGCGCCTTCGGGTCACCGCCCTTGGACGCGACCACCAGGTATGAGCCGCCGTCCTTCGCGTAGCTCAGCGAGTTGGTGCGGTGCTGTCCGGTCTTGGCCCCGACGGTGTGCAACAGCAGGCTCGGAGGTCCGCCGGGTATGTGATGACCGATCCGGCCGTTGGTGCGTTGGTAGATCTTGTCGTGCAGCATGAGCAGTGGCACGCCGACGCGCTGCTCGATGATCCGGGAGATGTCCATCGCGTCAGTCTTGTTGAGTGGAGTCCAGTTGCGCCAGCGCCCCGCGCAAGATGTGTCCGGTGGCCTCCCGTTCCGGGTCGCGGCGCAGCACCAGCCCCTTGGCGAAGGACAGCTTGTCACCGGACTTCCGCGGCGCCACGTGCAGGTGGATGTGGAACACGCTCTGAAATGCGGCCTTGCCGTCGTTGATGGCGATGTTGTTGCCGTCCGCTTCGAGCCCAGAGGCGCGCGCCGCTTGGGCGATGCGCTGCCCGATCCGGACGAGGTCGGCGACGGTGTCTGCCGGGGTGTCGGTGAGGTCGACGGTGTGCTTCTTCGGAATGACCAGCGTGTGCCCGCGAACGATCGGGCGGATGTCGAGGATGGCCACGTAGTCGTCGTCCTCGTAGACGCGGATTGCTGGGGCTTCGCCGGCGACGATGGCGCAGAAGACGCAGGACACGCTCGCCACGTTAGCCGGTGACGGCCGTCGACAGCTCGGCGAGCCGTTGCGACTCCTGCTCGGTCAGCGCGATCTTCATCGCGCCGGCGGCCTCCTCGGCATGGTGCGGTTTCGACGCGCCGGGGATCGCGACGACGGTGTCGCCGTA
>JAOPVF010000275.1 GCA_025963195.1 Mycobacterium sp.
ATCGGGGCTCGGCGCGCCTGATCGGCGGACACGCCGCAAGCGGGGTAGCGTCGAAGTCGATGGCTAGCAATTTGCTCTGCTGTCCGTGGCGGTGCCCGTCTTCTCACGAAGGGGACCGGCCCCGGTCCCGGTACCGCAGTGTCCGCCGAGACGCCTACGCGGGGCCGCGCGGGCCGAGGAGCGCCACGTGACTGATTCGTCCGTTCGGACTTATGTGCTCGACACCTCCGTGCTGCTGTCCGATCCCTGGGCGTGCACCCGGTTCGCCGAACACGAGGTCATCGTTCCGTTGGTTGTCATCAGCGAATTGGAGGCCAAACGTCATCACCACGAGTTGGGCTGGTTCGCCCGCCAGGCGTTGCGTATGTTCGACGATTTGCGCTTGGAACACGGACGGCTTGATCAGCCGATTCCCGTTGGGGGACAAGGCGGTACGCTGCAGGTCGAGCTGAATCACAGCGACCCCACGGTATTGCCTGCCGGTTTCCGCACCGACACCAACGACGCGCGCATCCTCACTTGTGCCGCCAACCTCGCTGCCGAGGGCAAGCACGTGACGTTGGTCAGCAAGGACATTCCACTGCGAGTCAAGGCGGGCGCGGTCGGCTTGGCTGCCGACGAGTACCACGCCCAGGACGTCGTGACGTCGGGCTGGACGGGCATGGCCGAGATCGACGTCGCCGCCGACGAGATCGACACTCTGTTCGCCGAGGGTGAGATCGACCTGGCCGACGCGCGTGATATGCCGTGCCACACGGGAATTCGTCTCCTGGGCGGAAACTCGCACGCGCTCGGGCGGATCAACGCCGAGAAGAAGGTGCAGCTGGTCCGCGGTGATCGCGAGGTGTTCGGCCTCCGGGGAAGGTCAGCCGAACAACGCGTCGCCCTCGATCTGCTGCTCGACGAGTCGGTCGGCATCGTCTCGCTCGGCGGCAAGGCGGGCACCGGCAAGTCGGCGCTGGCACTATGCGCGGGCCTGGAAGCCGTGCTGGAGCGCCGCACGCAGCGCAAGGTCGTCGTCTTCCGGCCGCTGTACGCGGTCGGCGGCCAGGACCTCGGCTACCTGCCGGGCAGCGAGAGCGAGAAGATGGGCCCGTGGGCGCAGGCCGTCTTCGACACCCTGGAAGGCCTTGCCAGCCCTCAGGTGCTCGAAGAGGTGCTCTCCCGCGGCATGCTGGAAGTGTTGCCGCTGACCCACATCCGCGGCCGCTCCCTGCACGACTCCTTCGTCATCGTCGACGAGGCCCAGTCGCTGGAACGCAACGTGCTGTTGACGGTGCTGTCCCGCCTCGGCGCGGGGTCCCGCGTGGTGCTCACCCACGACGTGGCCCAGCGCGACAACCTGCGGGTCGGCAGGCACGACGGTGTTGCTGCCGTCATCGAGAAGCTGAAGGGCCACCCGCTGTTCGCCCACATCACGCTGCTGCGCAGTGAGCGTTCGCCGATCGCGGCGCTGGTCACCGAGATGCTCGAGGAGTTCAGCCCCGGCGCCCTGCCCTGATCAACTGCGGCTTGTGCACGCGCAGTTGCGCTCGCGACGACTGCGCGTGCACAAATTGCCAATCGGTAGGCTGCCAGTGTGCGTAAGCGGCCCGACAGCTCTTCCTGGTCGTACTGGCGCATGGTCATTGGCGTGTGCGCGGGCATTGCCGTCGTGGTCGTCGGCGGGTTCACCGGCCACGTCAAGCAGGCCAAGGCCGACGACGTCAACTGTGCAGAGGTCAAGTGCATCGCGCTGACGTTCGACGACGGGCCGAGCCCCTACACCGACCGGTTGCTGCAGATCCTGAAGGACAACGACGCCAAGGCGACGTTCTTCCAGATCGGCAACAAGGTGGCCGCCAACCCGGAGGGCGCCAAGCGCGTCGTCGAGGCGGGCATGGAACTTGGCAACCACACCTGGGAACACCCGAACATGACTACCATTCCGCCCGAGGACATCCCGGCCCAGTTCAGCAAGGCCAGTGACGCGATCGAAGCGGCGACCGGTCAGCGTCCCAAGTTGGTGCGCACCGCCGGTGGCCTGATCAATGACCAGGTGCTTGCCGAGGCGAAGAAGCAGGGCCTGGCCGACATCAACTGGGACGTCATCCCGTTCGACTGGGCCAATGACGCCAACACCGGCGCCACCCGCTTCATGTTGATGTCACAGATCAAGCCCAACTCGGTGGTGCTCTTCCACGACACCTACTCGTCGACCGTCGACCTGGTGTACCAGTTCATCCCCGTGCTCAAGCACAACGGTTATCACCTGGTGACGGTCAGCCAGTTGATCGGCCCGCGCGAGCCCGGCAGCAGCTACGGCAGCCGGGACAACGGGCCGGCCACCAACGACCTGCTCGACATTCCGCCTGCGGAGATCCCGTCGCTGCCGAACACGTCGTCGCCCGCGCCGATGCCGAACATCCCGATCACCGACATCCCTGGCGCGAACTCCGGCGGCTCCAACAACGGGGCCTGATCCCGCGGCTGTAACCCGGATTCAACCCCACCGGACACGGTCGACTAGTCGCCGTCCTTCACCTTGGCCATCTTCAGCACGTCCAGGCGCTTGTCCAGCTCTTCCTCCGACAGCTTGTCGCCGATCAGCCGGCGGTCGACGACCGTCTGGCGAATCGTCTTGCGCTCCTTGAGCGCTTCCTTGGCGACCTTGGCGGCCTCTTCGTAGCCAATCGCCGAGTTCAGCGGCGTCACGATCGACGGCGAGGACTCAGCGAGGTCGCGCAGGCGCCCCTCGTTGGCGATCAGGCCGTCGATGCACTTCTCCGCGAACAACTTCGACACGTTGGACAGCAGCGTGAACGACTCGAGGATGTTGCGCGCCATCATCGGGATGTAGACGTTGAGCTCGAACGCACCCGACAGCCCGCCGACGGTGACCGCGGCGTCGTTGCCGATAACCTGGGCGGCTACCTGCGTAACCGCCTCGGGCAGAACGGGATTGACCTTGCCCGGCATGATCGAGCTACCCGGCTGCAAGTCGGGAAGCTGAAGCTCGCCGAGACCGGTCAGCGGACCCGAGCCCATCCAACGAATGTCGTTGGCGATCTTGGTGAGTGATACCGCGATGGTCTTCAGCGCACCCGACGCCTCGACCAGCCCGTCGCGGGCGGCCTGAGCCTCGAAGTGGTCAACGGCGGGCCGCAGTTCGGCGATGCCGGTGTGGCTGACCAGCACCTCGACGACCTTGTCGCCGAACCCATCTGGCGCGTTGAGTCCGGTACCGACGGCGGTGCCGCCGATCGCGAGTTCACCGAGGCGCGGCAGCGTCGCCTTGACGCGCTCGATCCCGGCCTCGATCTGGCGCGCGTAGCCGCCGAACTCCTGGCCCAGGGTCACGGGCACCGCGTCCATCAGGTGCGTGCGGCCCGACTTCACCACGACGCGCCACTGGCGAGCCTTGTTCGCCAGCGATTCGTGCAGCACCTCGAGTGCCGGGATCAGGTGGCGCACAGCCGCTTCCGTCGCCGCGATGTGGGTGGCGGTGGGGAAGGTGTCATTCGAGCTCTGCGACATGTTGACGTGGTCGTTGGGGTGTACCGTCACGCCGTTGGCCTCGGCGATCGACGCGATGACCTCGTTGGCGTTCATGTTGGAGCTGGTGCCCGAACCGGTCTGGAACACGTCGATGGGGAACTGGTCGTCGTGCAGGCCGTCGGCGATCTCATTGGCCGCGGCGATGATGGCATCGGCCTTCTCCGCGTCGAGCAGACCGAGGTCCTTGTTCACCTGCGCGCAAGCACCCTTCAGCAGTCCGAGGGCACGAATCTGGGTGCGCTCGAGCGGCCGGAACGAGATCGGGAAGTTCTCCACCGCCCGCTGCGTCTGTGCGCGCCACAGCGCGTTGATGGGCACCCGCACTTCACCCATGGTGTCGTGCTCGATGCGGTACGAGCCTTCGGCTGCCTCTGTGACAACGCTGTCGGCGGTCATGTGCTCCCTCGTGTGTGTCGGTTTTTCTACGGCAGGGGATAAGCGGCGGTCTTGTCACCCGTGAAGTCGACCGCGGAGTACTCGTTCAGTTTGGACAGCCGGTGGTAGGCCTCGATCATCCGGACCGTTCCAGACTTCGATCGCATGACGATCGACTGCGTGGTGCATCCGCCGCCGGAGTAGCGAACACCCTGCAGCAGATCGCCATCGGTGACGCCGGTGGCGGAGAAGAAGACGTTCTCACCGGACACCAGATCTTCGGTGAACAGCACCCTGTCGAGGTCGTGGCCGGCATCGAGAGCCTTCTGGCGCTCGGCGTCGTCGGTGGGGGCCAGCACGGCCTGGATGGCGCCGCCCATGCAGCGGATGGCCGCCGCGGTGATGATGCCCTCGGGGGTGCCGCCGATTCCGGCCAGCAAGTCGGTGCCCGAGTTCGGCCTGCATGCCGAGATGGCGCCGGCGACGTCGCCGTCGGAGATCAGCCGGATGCGGGCACCTGCCTCGCGCACGTCCCTGATCAGTTGCGCATGGCGCGGCCGGTCCAGCACGCACACGGTGAGGTCGGCGACGCTGGAGTTCTTCACCTTCGCGACCCGGCGGATGTTCTCACCGATCGGCGCGGTGATGTCGATGACGTCGACGGCGTCCGGTCCGACCGCGATCTTGTTCATGTAGAACACCGCCGACGGGTCGAACATCGCTCCGCGTTCGGCGACGGCGAGCACCGAGATCGCGTTGGGCATGCCCTTGCTCATCAGCGTGGTGCCGTCGACGGGATCGACGGCGAAGTCGCAGTCCGGGCCGTCGCCGTTGCCCACCTCTTCGCCGTTGAAGAGCATCGGGGCGTGGTCCTTCTCGCCCTCGCCGATCACCACGACGCCGCGCATCGACACCGAGTTGACCAGCTCGCGCATGGCGTCGACGGCAGCACCGTCGCCGCCCTCCTTGTCGCCGCGGCCGACCCAGCGGCCTGCGGCCATGGCCCCTGCCTCGGTGACCCGCACCAGTTCCAAAGCGAGGTTGCGGTCCGGTGCTTCGCGCCGCGATCGCGACGGGCCGCTTGCGGGAAGAGCATCAGGAGATGTCATGCGCAGATTGTCCCATTAGCGACCTCAACTTTGGGAGCTGGGATACTGGCCGGTGTGACCACCCCTGCGCCGGCTCCGGGACCGAGGCCGGCGAAGCCAAGGCTGCTGCAGGACGGTCGCGACATGTTCTGGTCGATGGCCCCGTTGGTGCTGGCCTGCATCGTGCTCGCAGGGGTGCTCGGCATGTGCTCCTTCGCGCCCAACGGCCCTGGCGAGGGGCCGGTGCCGCCCTACGATGCCCCGGCCGCGCTGCAGGCCGACGCCGACGCGCTCAAGATCCCAATCCGGCTGCCCAACTTGCCCGATGACTGGCGGGCCAACTCGGGTTCTCGCGCCAGCATCGACGGTGGTCGCACCGATTCCTCTGGTCGGCCGGCGCGCGCCGTGTCGTCCCGGGTGGGCTATCTGTCGCCGAGCGGCATGTACATCAGCCTGACCCAGAGCAACGCCGACGAGGAGAAGCTCGTCGCCTCGCTGGACACCAGCCTGGCTCCCACCGGTACGCAGGACGTCGACGGCGTGAGGTGGATCGTCTACGAGGGCGGCGAGGGCGTGCGACCGCTCTGGACCACCCGGTTGAACGGTCCGACGGGGCCTGCGCAGATCGCCTTGAACGGAGGCGCCGGTACGGATGAGTACCGTAAGCTGGCCGAGGCGACGCAGACCCAGCCGCCACTACCCGTCGAATAGGAGCGTTGGATGACCGCACCACAAGCCGACCTGACTGGATGGGTCAAGGAGGCGTTCACCGCCGCCGGTTTCACCTACGACGTCTACCGCAAGGGTGAAGGCCCCGGTGTGGTGCTGATCCCCGAGATGCCAGGAATTCACCCTGGCGTGCTGGGACTGGGAAATCATCTGGTGGACAACGGCTTCACCGTCGCATGCCCGTCGCTCTATGGCACGCCTGGCGCCAAGGCCATCCGTCCGGGTGCCGTGGCGGTGATGGTGCGCGGTTGTGTGGCAAAGGAATTCAGCGCATTCGCGACCAACGCCGACCGGCCGATCGCGCAGTACCTTCGTGCGCTGGCCCGCGACCTGAACGAGAAGACACCCGGCAAGGGCGTCGGCGTGATCGGGGAGTGCTGGAGCGGCGGATTCGCCTTGGCGGCCGCGGTCGACGACAGTGTGCTCGCCCCCGTGCTGAGCCAGCCGTCGTTGCCGATCGGGCTGACGGCGAAGCACCGCAGAGACCCCGGCCTTTCCGAAGCCGAGTTGAAGATCATCGACCGCCGCGTCGCCGAAGAGGGACTGTGCGCGATGGGCCTGCGGTTCAGCGAGGATCCGCTGGCGCCGGGCGCGCGCTTCAAGACGCTCAAGGACCGTCTTGGTGACGCGTTCGAGGTCATCGAGATCGACTCGAAGAAGGGCAACGAGCACGGGTTCGGCAAGATGGCGCACTCGGTGCTCACCCTGGAGGTTCGTGAGATCATCGGGCAGCCGGCGTTCGAGGCGCGCAAGCGCGTGGTGGAGTTCCTTACGGAACGGCTGCGCCCGGATCGGGCTTGATCGCAGCCGAAGGCTTCGGCGCGGCTGAGACCTTCGGCTTGGCCGCGCCCTTGGCCCGCGCCAGCAGTCGTTGCAGCAGGCCGGGTTTCTTGGGTTCATCGGCGTCGTCGAACTGGTCGAGCGGAACGTCCTTGTACACGGCGAGGTAGACGCTGATGGTGGTCACGACGACGATCATCAGTACCGGGCCGATGACGATGCCCCAGAATCCGAACATCGCGATCCCGGCGAACACGGCCAGCAGCATCAGCGCGGAGTCGAGGCGCGCCTCGCGGGGGACGAGGATGGGGCGCAGGACGTTGTCGATGTTCGTCACCACCACCAGGTGGAACGCGATGACGAAGATGCCGCCGAATACGTTGCCGAACAAGATCATTCCGATGCCGACCGGAATGCTGAGGATGCCTCCGCCCAAGGGGATCACCGACAGCGCAGTCAGCAGGATCGCGAAGATGAAGAAGCCCTCGTGGAAGCCGGCGATGTAGATGGATACCGCCCCGGAGACGCCCTGAGCCAACGCGATGACGAACTGGCCGCGCACGGTGCCCTTCACCATCGCGCCCATCTTCTGCAGGTACAGGTCGGTGACCTCTTCACCCAGCGGGTTGAGCTGCCGGACCAGGGTCGCCACCTCCGCGCGGTTGGTGAGCAGCGACAAGAAGACGTACAGGAACAGGACCGCCGCGGTGATGCCGCCGACCAGACCGCCCGCGGCGCCCTGCAAGAAGCCGAGCAGGTACTCGCCGACGTGCTGAGCGATGGTGCTCATCCGCTCGCGCAGCAGATCGGGCGTCAGTTGCACGTCGTGCATCAACGGCACCCGGGCGAGCGCCTCGTTGACCACCGCCAGGGCCTTGTCGCCGAGTGCGCTGAGGTCGGTCTTGGCCACCCAATCGGAGACGCTCTGAATCATGCTGCTGATCTGGACGACCGCGAACAAGACCAGCAGGCTGACGGGGATGATGACGGACCCGAGCACCGCGAGCAAGGTGATGGTGGCGGACAGGCCAGCGTTGAACCGCTTGCGCAGCCGGTCGTAGAGCGGGGCGAAGAGGTACGCGGCGACGGCGGCCACCACGATGAGGATGAAGTAGTTGCGCAGGAAGTACGCGACGAACAGGACGGCGAGGACGGTGGCCACGGCCAGCGCACGCTTCTGCGTAACGGTGAACTCGGTGTTCATGGCCACGCAGTGATCCTGTCAGGAAAGGTCGATAGATGACCGACTTTGCATGTCGCGTTGGCGGGCGATGAATCGTATGGACGCCCGCTGCATCAGCCCCGGAGCCAGCCGCGCGAACAACCATGCGGCGTGCGCACGTCGCGGTTTCACTAGCAGGGCCTTGTTGCGCTCGATGGCCTTGAGCGTGTCGCGGGCCAGCCGGTCGGCACCGTAGGCGTGCTTGATGCCCTGGCCGTTGAGGTAGTAGTCGCGCCCGGAGAAGCCGCCAACGGCGCCCTTGTCGAGCAGCGGCGTCTCCACCGCGGCGGGGCAGATGGCAAGCACGCCGACGCCGTGTGCGGCGGCCTCCGAGCGCAGCGCCAGTGACAGCCCCACGACGCCATGCTTGGTCATGACGTAGCTGGTGATCTGGCCGGCGGCGGTCAGTCCGCCCATCGATGCCGTGTTGACGATGTGACCGTTGCCCTGCTTGATCATCTGTGGGTAGGCCGCGACCACGCCGTGCACGACACCGCGGAGGTTGACGTCGATGATCGCGTTCCACTGATCCAGCGTCAGCAGCTCGGTGTTCCCGCCCCATGCGATGCCCGCGTTGTTGAACATCAGATCCAGCCGGCCGGTGCGGTCCACCACCTCGTCGACGGCGGCTTGCACCGCGGCGGCGTCGGTCACGTCGAGCCGGGCCGATCGCGCGCCGAGCGGCTTGGCGGTGCGTTCGGCGGCGCCCTCGTCGACGTCGGTGCACACCACGTCCGCGCCCGCAGCGGCCAGTGCCCGGCACAGTGCAGCACCGATGCCAGAGCCGGCGCCGGTGACGATGGCCTGCTTGCCCGCGAACGTCACGTCGACATCAATTTGTTGAGGTGGCCCATGATGTCGGGGTAGCGCTTCATGTGGGCGCCGCCGTTGACGTCGAGCACCTCGCCGGTCAGCCAGGCCGCCTTGGTCAGGAACAGCACGGCCTCGGCGATGTCCTCCGGTGCACCTGCCCGGCCGAGCGGCGTGTTCTCCACGTACTCCTCGATGACGCCGGGAATGGCTGCCGCGGCCTCGGTCAGCGGAGTGTGGACGAATCCGGGGGCGACGGCGTTGACGCGGATGCCCTTCGGCGCCAGTTCGAGGGCAGCGACCTGGGTGAGCATCGACAGCCCTGCCTTGGCAGAGCAGTAGGCGCTCATGCCCGCGGCGGGTTGGCGGCCGTTGAGCGAGCTGATCGACACCAGCGAGCCACCGTCGTTGAGGTGCTTGCCCGCGTACTTGGCGACGATGAACGCCCCGGTGAGGCAGACGTCGATCACGGAACGGAAGTCGTCGACCGGCATGTCGACGATGAGGCCGACGTTGCTGAAGCCCGCGCAGCTCACCACGGCATCGACCGGACCGGTCTGCTCGAAGAGCGATGCGACGGAGGCTTCGTCGCCGACGTCGACGAACGCCGCAGTGTGGGGCGCACCTAGTTCTGCGGCCCTGGCCGTGGCGCCGTCGACGTTGCGGTCGGCGACGACCACCCGGTATCCGTCGGCGGCCAACGCCCTGGCCGACGCCCAGCCGATGCCGGACGCTCCGCCGACGACGATCGCGATGCTCACTTCGTGCTCCCTTCGGGGCGGGGGTCGACCGGGGTGTCGGCGGCCAGGCGCTTCACGGTCGCGGAGCCGACGAGCCCGAAGGCGCCCGTCACCAATACGGCGTCCGACACGAGCCTCCTCAGAACTAGAACGTGTTCTAGGCATCATTGCCTAGATGGGCTCAGCACACCAGGCCCGGCTAGGAACTGCGCACGCAGCGAAACCCGATGTGGCTCATCCCGGTGTCGACCGCCTGAGGGCGACGTGCGGCGGGTCGGTAGCGCAGGCAGTAGCTGTCCGCGCACAGGAACGAGCCGCCCTTGATCACCCTGCGACCGATCTGGAATTGCGGCTGGGCGGGATCGTAACTATCAGCGGCGCAGCAGGATCCGAGTTGCCTGGTGTCTGCCCACCAGTCGGTGGTCCACTCCCAGACGTTGCCGGCCATGTCGTAGAGGCCGTAGCCGTTGGGCTCGAAGCTGCCGACGGCGGACGTGGTGCCGTAGCCGGTGTCTGGCAGGTAGGGGAATTCGCCGTGCCAGTAGTTGGCGAGCCGCTCACCGGGGCGCTCGGGCTCGTCGCCCCAGGTGTAGACCGCCCCCGCCAGCCCCCCGCGAGCGGCCACCTCCCACTGGGCCTCGGTCGGCAACTGGGTGCCCGTCCACTGTGCGTATGCCGACGCATCCTCGAAGGCGACGTGTACGACGGGATGGTGTTCGCGGCCGGTCGTCGACGACCGTGGGCCCCGCGGGTGGTTCCAGCAGGCGCCGGGTGTCCACGTCCACCACTGGTTGAGGTGGCGCAGGTCGACGGGCCCTGGGCTGCGGTGGAACACCATCGACGCTGGCTGCAGGTTCTCCGGCGGCGCGCCGGGATAGTCGTCGGGGTTCGGTGGGCGCTCGGCGACGGTGAGATACTCAGTGGCAGCCACGAATTCGGCGAACTCGGCGTTCGTGACCTGATGGGTCTGCATCCAGAAGCCATCGACGGTGGCCTCGTGGGTAGGCGTCTCCTCGGCGTAGTGCGCGTCCGATCCCAGGGTCGTGGTCTGCGGCGGGATCCAGACGAAGTCGTCCCTCACGTCAACGGAAGAGTTAGTCGGCAAAGACGTGCGTCCAATCGTCGCGGATGCTGGCGACCGTCCATCCGCGAGCCGCAGCCAGCTCCAACGCCTTCTCCGCGCCTGCGACGTAATCGAATTCGCGCGCGGCGTCATCGTGGCGGATCAGCAGCCGCATGCCATGCGTGTACTCCAGCATTTCGATGTCACCGTTGGAGTTGCCTGCCGCGAAGATCGGCCGACGCCCCACTCTGCCCCAGATGCGGACCGGTTTGACGGGACCGTCGTTGAGGAACTCGGTGACTCCCGTCGTCACCAGATTGCCATCGCGGAAGGCGAGGCCCACCGAGCTGCCCACCACGCGCTCTGGCGGGATGCCGTACATGTCGACGGTGATGGGTCGCATGAAGTCGCGTCCACCACCGGAGACGATGTAGCAGGTGAATCCGTTGGCCTCCAGGTAGTGCAGCAGCTCGATCATCGGCGCATAGCCGCACGCGGTGTAGGGACGCTTCAGCGTCGGGTGGCGTGCGGAGGCGAAGAAGTCGGCGACGCGCGCGGCGTGTTCCTCGACGTCGAACCCGCTACTTGCCGAAAGAATGGCAACGCCAAGCTCTTTGAGGTCGGAGTCGTCACCCTGGTAGTGCTTGGTGACGGCGTTGCCGAACCACGCCAGATCACCCGATGATGCCGCCGCGTACGCGGGCTGCGATGCCAGTGACGGGTCCGCGGCGACCTTTGCGGCGAGCTGACGCACCAGGAAGTCCAGCTGGACGTAGGCAGGTTTCTCGCACCACAGCGTGCCGTCGTTGTCGAAGACCGCGACACGGTCCGCGGGGGCGAGGTGGGTGATCGCCTTGTGCACGAAGTCGACGATCGCGGACTTCGTGGGTCCGTCGTTCCACGACTCCAGCATCTAGTCGGCTGCCAGGAATTCTTCGAGCTTCTTGACGATCTGGTCGACGCTGAAACTGGCCGGTGGGTGGCGGGGCGGAAACTCCTTGAACGTGTCGAGGAACTTCGACGCCATCGCGGTCGCGTAGAAGACGAAGCAGTCT
>JAOPVF010000306.1 GCA_025963195.1 Mycobacterium sp.
GCGACTGGTCGCGGATGCCCGCGGCGACGGACTGCATGTCCTCCCGGTGCCCGACGAGCATCACCCGGACGGGTGCTTCCGGCTGGGCCGGCATCGCTGCCAACACCGCCGCGCAGGCGACGGCCGCACCGGCGGCGCCGATGGGCATGGACGCCAGCACAGCCGCGGGCATGGAGTCTTCACCGACGGTGGTCAGCGTTGCGGTGTCGTCGTCGACCAGCAGCAGCGCGGCGTCCGCGTCGGTGCTGCGGACCAGTGCGGTGGCCGCCTCGACCTCGGACACCACCTCGACGTTCTCGACCCCGGCGCGCAGCAGCATCTGGCGCAGGGTGTCGGCTTGTAATGGGTCCAGGCAGGACAGCCGCGTCGCGGAGAGCCGGTTGCCTGAATCGGTCACCGCGCGGTAGGTGCCGACGATGGTGTCCGCGAGGTCGGTCGTCGCGGCGTTGTAGGGCAGGTCGAGGGCGTAATCGTCGAACACCAGGCCACCAGGTGAACCGAACATCGCCCATCGGGCGACCGGGCCGCTCACCGCGACCCCGAGGACTACGTCCACAGGACTACCCCCTACTCAGGACCTACCCATCCGTATGGGTTTTCGCTCACCGCTCCGCAACCGTTACCGACGTCGCAATTCGACCCCGGCCACGCTATCGCAAATCCTTGGAACATCCTTGGCGTCACCTTGTGCACCTGGCCGAAAATGGGAACAGTGAGTGCCGTGAGCGAACATCAGTACGCCGCCACGGCCCAGGTGGCGACCGCGCGCGTGCCCGCAGCGGCGCGGGTCGGTTACGTCCCCACCCGCACCAACCGGGTGCGCGACGGGCTGGCGGTGGCGCTGCTCGTCGTCGCCCTGCTGCTCCCGTGGAGCATCGTCTTCGGGGTCGGCGTCCCTGGCAGCAGCGCCATCCTGTTCGTGGTGGTCGTCGTGGTCACGCTGCTGGCCGTCGCCGCCGCGCTCGCACCGCACGTCGGACCGTGGCGGCTGACCGCACCGCAGCCCGACCTCGCCCGCACGATCCGCATTCGGTTCTGGCTCGCGGTCCCCTACCTGCTCTGCGTGCTCGGGTTCATCGGGTTCCACATCGTGGCGACCATCCGCGACGGCGGAACCGGTGCCGTGCCGCCGGGCGCCGGACCGGGCATCTGGTTGGGCGTCGCGGGCGCATTGCTCGCCGCGCAGCCCCCGATCACCAGTATCACCATCGAGGACAACGGCTTTGGCCGCTGGTACGCCGCGGTACGGATCATCGGCGTGGCCTCGATCGCCCTCGCGGCATCGGCCGTGGTGTTCAACCTGTTCTGGCGACTGCGCTACCTGTTCGTCACCACCGGGACCCTCGCAGGTCACGACGTCGCGGTCGTGATCAGCACCCTGCTGTACGGCGGGGTGGCGATGATCGCGTTGGTCATCGGTTCGGCCTGGCTGCTGCAGAAGACGGCCGCGGCCCGGCTCGCGACGACGGCACTGGGCGTGTCGGCCGGTGTCGCTGGCGTGCTGGTGTGGGTGACCGCCGTCGGCCGCGACGTCGACGCCTTCCACGGCATCGCCGAGAACACGTCGACCGCTGCCGTCGGGTACGAGGGCTACCTGGCGTGGGCGGCCGCGGCCGCGATCGTGGCACCGACGACGCTGTACGCCGTCTTCCTCGTCAAGCCGCCGACCATGGCCGTCTACCGCGGGGCGGCGCTGAAGTGCTTGACGCTCATCGCCTTTTGGACGTTCGCGGCGGCGGGACTGCGTGTCGCGGACTTCCTCATCGCGCTGTGGCTCGACCTGCCGCGGTCCCTCTACGACAGCTTCGCCCTGACGGCGTTCAACGTCGTCACCGGATGCATCGCGGTGTGGCTGCAACGCCAACTCGCCAAGGGTGGGCTGTCGTCGGTCGTCATCGCCGCGTTCAGCGGTTCGCTCTTCGTCTTCACCGCCGCCCAGCTGGTCATCGGCGTCGCGCTCGCCCCGCGCTACGCCGACCCGACGCCACGCGGCCCCGACGCCATCTACGGCAACGACCTGGCTCAACAGATCACCAGCATGTTCGACGTCGTGATCTGCGTGCTGAGCCTGGCCATCCTGGTCGCCGTCGTCGTCACGGGACCGTTGGCGGCTTACCTGACGCGGCGCCGCGCACCTCGCAAGGCCGCTCCCGCTCCCGTCCAGCCGGCGCCCGCAGTACCGCGGCCCCAGCAGGCGACGGTACCGAAGATCGTTCGGCTCAAACAGGATTCGACGACGGTGCTCGCCCCGCCCACGCAGGTCGTACCGACCATGGAGGTGACGGTCGCCACCACCGCTCTGCGGATCCAGCGGCGGCCGGAGCCGACGTCGCGGCGCGCGGCTCCCGATGGACCGACGGTGCCTGCCAAACGCCCGTTCGTTGCAGAGCCTCCCTCGGAGCCTCCCCCCGAAGCGCGCCAGGACTAGTGCCTGTGCGGCCCGTCAACATTCGACGACGATCCCGCTACGGGCAGAAGTGCAGCAGGCCCAAAGGCCCCGAGACGCAAGGCGGTCCGCCGTATCCGCCGTAACCGTAGCCATAGTCCGGTGGCGGCGGCGCCCAACCCGGGCCACCCCAACCCCGGCCCCCGTCCCAGCCGCCCGGCCGCCATGGGCCACCCGGCCCGCGGTCACCGCCCCAGCCTCGGTCCTGCGCCCAACCTGCCCCGTTCACGACCGGGGAAGGGGCTGCGTTCGCCACCCCAGACCCGATGCCGAGCGCGGCGAGCCCAAGCGATCCGGCGATGACGGTTCCTGCTGCGATGCTCTTCAAGTGGATCATGTGAAACCCTGCGATTCTCGTCCAAAGTCGTTCCCGGAGAAGGAAAGACGAGTCCTCTCCTGCGATCGACGGTACGCCGGAGTGGTTATGAACAGGCTGTGCAGACGATATGCGTTTGTCCACCCCGAGGGCGGGTTCGCTACTGCGGGTATTGCGGCTCGTGGAAGCGGTTGATGATCGGAATGCGCTCGATGATCCGGTCGCGGAGCCGCGGTTGCTGGGGCGGCGGTGGTACGTACGCGGGCGGCGGAACGTAGACGGGAGCAGGCGCAGGCGCCTGATACACCGGCGGCGGCTCGACTGGCGCCGCAGCGGGCGGCTGATACACCGGTGCGGCCGCGGGCCGGGGCGCCGCCGGTTTGGCCACCACGATCGTCTGAGCCACTGCTGCGGCCGCCTGTCGCATGGACGGGGCGGGCCGCGACGGCGACGGTGCTTCGGGGGCCGCGGCGTTGACGTTCTGCGGCTCCTCCATCGCCGATTCGGGGCCGGGCCGCATCCCGACCGCGACGGACAGCGAGACGATGAACGCCAGCACCGCGGCGCACAGGACCGCCGACAGCACGCCGACCCTCGACGTGACGCTCGGCGCCATCCATGGGACGGGAACGTCGGCTTCGTTGACCTCGCGGGCAGCGGCCAGCGCCGCACCGCGGGCCAGCGCCAGATCGGCTTCGGCGGCGGAGAAGACCTGCGCGTCGGAGGCCGCCTCGAGCGAGGACACGATGGCATCGACGTCGTCCGAACCGACGACGAAGACCGCGTTCGGGGACCGATCGGTGGAATCCAGCAGCGCCATCACGCTGCAGGTCAGCTCGAATGCATCCTCGCGGTCCAGCGGCCGGTCGATGCGGTCGACCTCGACGTCGCCGGCGTGCACGCGCGCGACGAGTGCGACGTCGGGCTCGACGACGCAGACGGCGACGTCGTCGTACTCGGTGATCTCGGCGATGCCGAACGCCAGCGCCCCTGCGGCCTCGGTATCGGGGACGACGACGACGTTGCGCACGCCACGGTCGGCCAGGGCGTCCAGCACGGCGCTCGCCGACACCGCAGCCTCATTGCTCCAGGTCACGCCCACCGCGTGCACGCGATTCTCGGAGACGACGGCCCGGTTCAGCAGGATGTCGAGCAGGAAGTCGGCGTCCAGCGCCCCGACGTGGAATTGCCCGCGGTCGATGGGCACACCCTCGCCGGTGGCACCCTCGACGAGCACCCAGCGCACCGCGGTAGACGTCAGCGACAGACCAACCACTAGGTCCATTGACACGCTCCCGATCCGACTGAACTCCGGATCGACACTACCGCCGCGCGCAATGCCTGGGGCCGGGCTCGCACCGGGCGCGGTTGCCGAAGCACCGGATGTCGGGTTCTCCGGCCGTACCGCGTCGACGTCGTCGCGCGCGACGGGGGGGACGGTGGGACACGCCGTAGTGTCAGCCCTTCTACTACCTGGTGGCCTTCCGGCGCGCAAACGCCGTGTGCACGTGACCTTTCCGCGGGATGGTCGGCCTGGCCGCTCACGGCACTGGCATACTCCCAACGGTGACTGCTCTCGAATTCTCGGATTCCCTCTTCATCTCGGTCGAGCCGGACCAGGTCTACGCGATGGTGTCCGACGTCACCAGAACGGGCGAATGGAGCCCGATCTGCCGGTCGTGCTGGTGGGACGAGGGCGACGGCCCGGTCGTCGGCGCCTGGTTCACCGGTCGCAACGAGACCCCGGAGCGGACCTGGGAGGCCCGCTGCCAGGTGGTCGCCGCCGAACCCGGACGGGAGTTCGCATGGGAGGTCAACAAGGGCTGGGCGCGCTGGGGGTTCACGATGGAACCCGTCGACGGCGGCACCCAGCTGACCGAGTCATGGAACTTTCTGCCGCGCGGTATCGCCGGGTTTCAGAAGAAGTTCGGCGACGACGCCGACGCCCAGATCGCCCAACGCAGTGAGGCGGCGCTGCACGGCATCCCGGTGACCCTCGCGGCGATCAAGAAGGCCGCCGAGACCGGGTAGTCGGGACTACGGCGCGGTCCGTCGGACGGTGATCGTGGGAACCTGCGCCAGGCTTTGCCCCACAACGCAGTAGCGCTCCGTCAACTCGGCCAGCTTGGCCAACGTCGCGTCGTCGGCATCGGTCTGCACCTCGGCGACGATGCTGACCTCCTGCACCCCGACGGGGACGTCGCGGGAGATGCCCAAGGTGCCGCGGGCGTCGAACATCCCGGTGGCTCGCAAGTCGGCGGCGGCGATGTCGATGCCCATGGCGGTGGCCACGCTGCGCATCGTCACTCCGGCGCAGCCCAGCAGGGCCTGCAACAACATGTCACCGGAGCACGCGTCGCTTCCGTCCCCGCCGGTGGCCGGATGCAGGCCGGCACGGATCGGTTCGGCCCACGTCTGGACCGACGCAGTGACGGCCTTGGACTCGAACGACGCTTCGGCTTCGATCGGGGTGCGCGCGCTGGCCGGGTCGTCGCGATATTGCTGCTTGAGCGGCTTCTGCAATTCCCGAAGCATGGCTGCGTCCATCCGGCCATCTTGGCACCCAATGCCTGAGAGCCCGGACGAAGGGCGCCGTCCGGGCTCTCAGGGGGCGTGGGGCCTACTTGCTCTTCTGGTGGTGGTGATGCTCGGCGGTGCCGGGCTTAGGGGTGTTGGCCTGGTGCGGGAACGCCGGGTGCTGGGCCGGGGCGCTGGTGGCCGGGCCGTTGTAGCGGACCGTGGTCTCGGCGTGGCTGGCGGTCGCGGTGCCAAGGGCGATCAGGGCCGGAGCGGCGAGCAGGGCGGCGGTGGCGGCGATCCGGCGGGTGATGGTGGTCATGTCAATCTCCTTGTGTGAGTGAGCTTTTCAGTTTCTCTGCCGGTGTTCTTCGGCGATGAGACAACTATGTCGCACTCATGAGGCGATGTATGTCCGCTGACCAGCCACTACACCGGATGAACGCGATGTCCCCCGATCGGAGGATGCGAAGTAGACGAGTTGCGATTACCCCGTTGGACAGGGCTTCGTGTGACATTCTGTGCCGGTGTCCACGCGGACCCCGCCTTCGGGGGTCGTGACGTTTTTGTTCACCGATATCGAGGGTTCGACCCGTCGGTGGGAATCCGATGCTGCTGCGATGCGGTCGGCCCTCGTCGTGCACGACGAGGTGCTACGCACTGCAATTGAGTCGCACGGCGGTTTTCTGTTCAGTCACACCGGCGACGGGGTGGTCGCTGCGTTCACGTCGCCAAAGGCGGCCGTCGACGCCGCGGTTACTGCTCAGCAGGCGTTGGCGTTACCCGTCCGGATGGGCCTGGCGACCGGCGAAGCCGAACTTCGAGACGACGACTACTTCGGCACCGTACTCAACCGGGCCGCACGGGTAATGGCCGCTGGACATGGCGGTCAGATCCTGGTGGCCGACTCAACGGCGGGACTCCTCAGCGGAGTGGAGCTGGTGAACCTCGGGCCGCGGCGACTGCGAGACCTCCCGATCCCGATCACGCTGTTCCAACTGCAAGCGTCGGGCCTGCCCACGGACTTTCCGCCGTTGCGGGGAGTCGCCTCCAACCCCGGCAACTTGTGTCCGGCGAGCACGCGCCTGATAGGCCGCGATACCGAGGTCTCCGATATCCAAGCCGCCGTGCGTTCACATCGGCTGGTCACATTGATTGGCGTCGGTGGAGTTGGCAAGACCCGACTTGCCGTGGAAGTCGCCGCGCAACTCGCCGACGAATTCATCGACGGGGTATGGGTTTTCGAGTTGGCTGCGGTCGCCGACCCAGCCGCAGTCCCGGACGCGGTCGCAGCGGTGTTGGGCATCACGCAACAACCCGGCAAGAGCGTCGCCGACTCAGTTGCCGCAGCCCTGGATGGCCGCTCCCGGCTGTTGGTGTTCGACAACTGCGAGCACGTCATAGACAGCGTCGCGGAATTGGTCGAGGCGATCCTCGCCGCCTCGACGACCGTGAAGGTCTTGGCCACCAGCCGCGAGGGAATCGGCGTCGCCGACGAGCAGTTGCGGCGGGTACCGTCGCTCGACGTCGCCGCGGCCGTGCAGTTGTTCGCCGAACGCGCGCAGCGCCTGGATGCGGGCGCAGTGGCCGAGGAGCTGACCGCCGTGCAGGACGTGTGTCGTCGCCTCGACGGGATCCCCTTGGCGATTGAGTTGGCGGCCTCGCGAATGGCGTCGATGACTGCGGCAGAGGTACGTGATCGTCTCGACGACCGTTTCAAACTACTGGTGGGGACGCGACGCGGAGTGGAGCGCCACCAAACACTGCGCCAGGCCGTGGCGTGGTCCTACGACCTCCTCGACGACGGCGAAAAGTCTTTGCTGAAACGGTGTTCGGTGTTCGCAGGAGGATTCGACCTCGCCGGTGCGCAAGCCGTCACGGGCTCTGACGATGACTTCGCGACTCTGGACGTACTCGACGCCTTGGTTCGCAAGTCGCTGATGGTCGCCGATCACTCCTCGGGGCGCACGCGGTTTTCAATGCTGGAGACGATCCGGCAGTTCGCCGAGGAACAACTCACCGCTACGGGTGAAGCCACCGAGGCACGCACCGCCCACGCCCGCCACTTCGCACAGCGCGAGACCGACATCATGTCGCTGTGGGATGGCCCCCGACAGCGGGAGGCCTACAACTGGTTCGCCACCGAGCTGGCCAATCTGCGTACCGCATTTCGGTGGGCAGCCGACGTCGGCGACCACGACGGTGCCGCCACCATCGCCACCTACGCGGGGTTCCTCGGCATCTGCATCGACATCTACGAACCCATCGCCTGGGCCGAAGAGTTGATCGAACCGGCCCGTGCCGTCGACCATCCCCGGCTCGCATACCTGTACGTCATCGCCTCGCAGTGCTACACGTCCGGACGCGTTGAAGAGGCTGTCCGTTACAGCGAGGCAGGCATGGCGGTCGTTGAGAGCGGCCAGTGCGAGGTCCCGTTCGGCATCGACGGCCTTCTGTCCGTCGCCTACCTGTCCGCAGGCCAGCCCGAACTCGCCGTCGAGTGGTGTCGCAGCCGGGTTCAGAGCGGTCGTGACACGCACACGGTGTCAAAGCTCAACCTCATCATCTCCCTGGATGCCGTTCATTCCGGTGCGGAAGCGATCGCGGCCACTGCCGGGCTGATCGACGCCGCCGAGACCACCGGCAATCCGTGGGCCCTCTCATACGCGCTCGTCGCTTTCGGGGCCGCCCACCGACACGCCGATCCGGTCGGTGCCCTCGAAGCCGGCCGCCGCGGGCTGCAGGTTGCCGAGAACAGCGGCAATCGCTTGACCAGGACATACCTGGCGATGCTCCTTGGCAGAATCGAGGGAGAATACGGTGACCCGCTCGGCGCGCTCCACTACGTCGAAGTTGCGATCAGCAATTACCACGACTCGGGTAACCCATTGATAATGCGAGCACCGATGGCCTACCTCGCTACGGTTCTTGACCGAATGGGCCGCTACGAGCCTGCAGCCATCATCGCGGGTTTCGCCTCCACTCCCTTCGCCGCGACCATGGTGCCCGAACATCTCACTGCGACCGCCCATCTGCGCACCGCCCTCGGCGAGGCGGCCTACGAGTCATTTGCCCGCAAGGGCGAGGCAATGACCACGGCAGCCATGACGGCCTACGCATACGACCAAATCGACCAGGCCCGGGCGGCACTAGCCGACGTCTCGAAATAGTCCTTCCAGGACGCCCGCGCGTCGGCCCGCGATCCTTGTTCACTGCGCCCCGCGATAGGTCAACTCCCGGGTTTCGACACGGTCACGGACGCATCTCAATCGATGGATCACCGATCACAACAGCCTCACTGATCACTATCGTCACATCAGTCAACTGCAGACGTCAATGCGACGTCCCACTTGAAAGGTGTGACATGTCGCCGCGTCCTCGAATCGCATCGGCAACGATGGCGTCGGCGGCCGTACTCGGGCTCATCGTCTCTCTCGGCGTCACGCCGACGGCCAGCGCCGAACCGTGCGAAGGCGCTGCCGCACAAGCGCAGCCGCTTCCCAATCAGGCCTTCGAGATCCCCAGTCCGTCCAGAATCTCTCCGCTCAACCGGCCGATCGGGCACAAGCCCGTCGGCGCGAACGACCAAGCGGCGTTGCCCAAGCTGGGGCTTCTGCCGTCGATCCTCAAGGCGCTGACGCCACCCCCGCAGCCCGTGCACCAACAGGCAGCGGTGGTGCCCCCAAATCCCACTCCCGTCGCCAAGCCGGTTCAGCCGGCGCCCGCACCCGTTGCGGCACCGCCTTCCGGGCCGCCGGGAACGACGCTCGTCGGCTGGGTGACCGGACCCGACAGCCCGAATCAGACCATCCAGCGTTTCGCCATCACCGGAACCGATCTCGGGATCATGTGGGACAACGGCGATCCCACCAATCATCAAGTGCTCATGGCGTTCGGCGACACGAACGGCTACTGCGGAATCCCCAACAAGCAATGGCGATACAACACGCTGTTCCGCAGCTCGGACGGCGCGCTGGCGAACACGATCGCGGTGCCGGATGGCGTTGTCGCCAACAAGTATTCCGGCTCACCGGTGTGGCGACAGGGCATCTCCAAGCAGATCATCAACACCATCGGGCAAGCTCCGGAGGAGACGGGCATCATCCCGACCGCAGGCGTCTCGGTCGGCGGCAACCAGTTCCTCAACTTCATGTCCATCAGGGACTGGAACAGCCCGGGCTCTTGGTCGACGAACTTCTCGGCAATCGCTGTGTCACAAGACAATGGCGAGAACTGGGGCGTCTACCCAGGGACCATTCGCCCACCCACGGGAGGCAACGAGAACTTCCAGATGGGGGCATTCCTCAAACCCGGCCCTGGCGATCCGTACCTCTACACCTTCGGAACGCCCAACGGCCGCGGCGGTTCGGCGTACATCGCGCGCGTCGCCCCGAACCTGGTGCCAGACTTGACCAAGTACGAGTACTGGAACGGTGACAGCGGAGCCTGGGTGCCGGCCAATCCGGCCGCCGCGACGCCGGTGATCCCTGGCGCGGTCAGCGAGATGTCGGCCCAGTACAACACCTATCTGCGGCAGTACCTGGCGCTGTACGGCAACGGCTCCAACGACATCGTGATGAGGACGTCGCCGACACCCCAAGGACCGTGGGGGCCCGAGCAGCTGCTCGTTCCGCAGTCGCAGATCCCCGGTGGCATCTACGCGCCGTACCTGCATCCGTGGTCGACGGGTAGGGAGCTGTACTACAACCTCTCGCTGTGGTCGGCGTACAACGTGATGCTGATGAAGACCATCCTGCCGTAGGGCTCAGTTGGCCCTGTATCCGTTGCCAAGGTTGACGACGTTGCAGTAGGCGCCGTTGCCGGCAGCCTTGGGCGCATTGTTGCTGCGCGAGACGACGGCCTTCCCGCCGATGGACACCCGACACGTCACCGAGCCCGGATCGGGGCCGGGATGGATGCCGGTGAACGTCAGCGACGGCGCGCTGCCGTTGTAGTCGTACGCCGCCGACCACGGCAGGCCCACGACTTCGACGATGGGCTCGTCATTGGCCCCGAAGTACGACACCTGCACGCCGTCACCGAACGTGCCGGTCAACTCGAACACGATGGGGGTCGACGCGAATGCCGTTCCCGGAGACGACAGAAGCAGTCCCCCACCTAGTGCAACGACAGCGGCGACCCGACCGAGCTGACGTGGTACCGATTTCCCTCCCATGGGTCAAGTACAGCACTGCATGCAGGCCACCGTCAGGCGATCGTGCACAGCCAATGTGCCGGCGGCCGCGTGGCCGAAAGATACGCTGAGCCGATGGAACAACTCCGCCGCGGTGAGCTCGTGTTCGACGTCATCGATGCCGGGCCTGCCGACGGGCCGGTGGTCGTTCTCTTGCACGGCTTCCCCGAACAACACACGATGTGGCAGCCGATCATTCCTCAGCTGACCGCACGGGGATACCGGTGTCTGGCTCTTCGTCAGCGTGGTTATTCGCCAGGCGCCCGGCCGACGCGCCGCCGGGACTATCGCATATCCGAGCTTGCGGACGACGTCCGAACGCTCATCGATGAAAGCGGTGCGCCGCGAGTGCACTTGGTTGGTCATGACTGGGGCGCCGGGGTCGCCTGGCAAGCGGCTCAACGGTTTCCCGACCGCCTGCTCACCCTGACGTCGCTTTCGGTGCCGCACCCTGGGGCGTTCGCGAAGGCACTCGTGACGAGCCGACAGGGGCTGGCCTCCTGGTACATGTACTTCTTCCAACTGCCTCGGGTGCCGGAGTGGTACCTGAAGCGCGGCCGTGGGACGTTCACGCTGTCCGGACTCGCCAAGTCCCGGGCGCAGCATGCTCCGGCGTTGGCCGATGCCGAGGCACGGGCGATGGCCGAGCCCGGTGCGTTGACCGCTGCGCTCAACTGGTATCGCGCGATGCCGCTGAGTCTTTCGCGCGACACCAACGCGAAGGTCACCGTCCCGACGATGTACGTCTGGAGTGACGGAGACATGGCCCTACTCGAGAAGGGCGCGCGACTCTGCGGAGACTATGTTCGCGGCGAGTACCGCTTCGAGGTGCTGAAGGGCGTATCGCACTGGATTCTCGACGAGCAGCCCGACACGACGGCCGATCTCCTGCTGGACTGGTTCGCCGCCCACCCGGCCGCCTAAGTAAGCGGGCCGCAACGAACGTCGAACCGTTCGCGCACGGTGTCAAGGGTGCGGCGCTGGTGCTCGCGTTCGCGGCGATGCGTGCGCATGAACCGTGCCGTCGCAGCCAGGCGCCGCGGCAACGGATACCAGCGATCGAAGTCGAGCCCGCACTCGCTGAACGCCTTGGCTGGGATGCTGTCGGCGATCAGGCTGATGTTGTGCTGGGCGAGCGTCAATAGCGCATACGGGAATACCATCTTCGACTTCGTCCGCAGATCCAACATGTCGAGTTCGTAGAGCGGGAGGTCCTTGACCTTGTCCAGGAAGAGCAAGTGAGAAAGGAAGTAACCCATGTATGACGACAAATGCATTGTGGCAGAAAGCAAATTGATGGACAGCACGGCGCCACTGTCGGAGACATAGGGCTCGTATGCGTAATGGGCTTCCTTGACGTATCCGGTGCAGTTCACCAGCCAGCTTCCCGCTTGGATCGTTTTGGTGGCTCCGCTGCCGAACACCATGTCGGTCGTACCGTTGCGGTCGACGGCATCCACTAGGTGGTCCATGATCACGTCGTTGAGGCCTGCGGCGATCGTCGTGTTCTCCGATTCGGACAGCACGCCCAGCAAGAAGTTTCCGGTCTCGGGGGTCACCCAGGTGCCGTAGGCGGCGCGGTGCCAGTCCCAAACGTCTGACTCGTTGGTCCCATCGAAACGACGAGCGGCCTGCACGCCGAGGGTGCTCACGAGCGTTCCGCCCCACCATCGTCGAGCCCCGGTGGGGAAGAACCGGTCGCGGCAGCCGAAGAACGTGCCGTCGCCTGCCACGAGGTTCACTTCACGACCAGGGTATTCCGTGATCAGGGCGTGGGCGGTGTCCATCGCCGTCTTTCCGCCACCAATGATCCACACCGGGGTCTTGCTGGCTCGCATTTCGTCGTCGCGCACGTCGTTGTAGTTGGGCGACACCGACCGGACACGCGTGCTGGAGATTTCCAGCGGATCATTGGGCTCGATCCCGAAGCCGTACGCCTTGATCAGTCGCGTCGCCTCGACCACCTTGGACTGGCCATCCGCGGACTTGCAGGTGATCCGCACGATCCCGTCGGTCTCATCGTCCGACTCCAGCGTCCAGCCGAAGAGCTCGTCGACCCGCACCCGCTGCTTGATGACGTTGAGGCAATGTTCGAAGTGGTCGAGCACCTCGCCCTTGGTGGCCAGGTACGAGGGATCCTCGCCAAGAGTCCATTTGATGTTCCCTGCGGTGAACATGCCATGCGGCTGGTGCAGTCGCACGTACGGGTACGTGTCGACCCACATGCCGCCGACGCGTTCGCGGCGGTCGACCAGGATGACCTTCTGATCGCGAGATAGGTACCGGCTGGCGACGAAGAGTGCATTGACTCCGGCGAGACCGGCCCCCACGATGCAGACGTCACACCTGTCTACAGCGACGCTTCGCGCCGTGACATCGGATGGTTGAGCGGCAGACATTGGTCGCACCCTTCTTTCCAGCAACGGGTCCCGGGTACCCGTGCGGCGGACGACTCATTGTCTGCCCGTGATGCGCCGCGACGTCGAGTAATCGACTACTCGACCTACTTTCCTTCGCCCGCTCGTTGGGGCCTAAGGGGTCACGTCCCGCTGCCCTTGTCGGAGCTCAGGATCTCCAGGGCGGCGTTCGACCGGGCGATCCATTCCTCCTGCGCCTCTGGCTGCGCGTACTCGTCGTGCCAGTTCCACCACTGGTAGGGCGGAGTCTGCGGGTAACCGTCGGGAGAATCCTCCCAATCCTCCTGGCGCCCAAGGGCGGTCATGTCGAGGTAGCTCCAGGTGGTGCCCAGTGCTTCGTCGCCGCGGTTGTTGATGAAGTACGTGCGAAAAACGCGGTCCCCGTCCCGGATGAACGCGTTGGTGCCGTGCCATTGATCGACACCGAAGTCGACGTCGAAGCCGTCGGTGATGGTGAACCACGGAATGTCCCAGCCCATCCGGGCCTTCACCCGGTCGAGGTCGGCCTGAGGTGCGCGCGAGACGAACACCAGAGTGGTGTCGCGAGCGTTCAGGTGGGCGAGGTTGGCGACGTGGTCGGCGACCATGGAGCAGCCGCGGCAAGCGTGCTCGGGCCAGCCGTACACCCCCGACTCGAAGAACGCGCGGTAGACGATCAGCTGACGCCGGCCTGCGAACAGATCCAGCA